>JAYWHF010000525.1:0-2607 GCA_043777855.1 Gammaproteobacteria bacterium
GCGCAGCAGCAGACCTTAGCGCAAGAGCAGCGCTTGCTTTCTGCCGTTGAGGAGTCACAAGGAAAATTGCGCGAAGTCGAGTTGATGGAAAGTAATAAATGGCGCGCTGAGTTGTCGGAAACCTTGGCTAAATTATCGAGCCTGACAGAAACCAGTACAGGCTTGGCGGACAAAATAAAATTTGCGGAGATTCGAGCGCCGGTGCATGGCACCGTGCAGCGTTTGTATACCAATACCTTGGGTGGCGTTGTGCAGCCCGGTCACGATGTTGTTGAAATTATTCCGTTGGATGATGATTTACTTATTGAAGCTAAAGTCGCGCCAAAAGATATTGCGTTTTTACATCCCGGCCAAAAAGCGATTGTTAAGTTTACGGCCTATGACTTTGCCGTTTACGGCGGCTTGACTGGCACCTTGGAGCACATCAGTGCGGACACCATGAAAGATGACAAAGAAAATGTATTTTATTTGGTGCGGGTTAAAACTGATCGCGCGGGTTTTGATGCGTCCTTGCCAATTATGCCGGGCATGACCACACAAGTAGATATCTTGACCGGTAAGAAAACTGTTCTATCGTATCTTTTAAAGCCTATTCTCCGGGCTAAACAAAATGCCTTAACCGAGCGCTGATGCAATCTATATTTCTTACTCAGTCAGATATTATTTCACCGCGTTGGCAGCTTGCATTTCCGCAGGCTCAGGTGGTGCTGAATGTTGAAAATCTGCCGGACATTCTCAGTGATATTTTGTTATGGATTTTAGTCCCCGATGCGCATTGCCTAAATTATTTACCCCAATGGATAAGCGCCGGTGCTCGTGTTGTGGTGCTGACTAAAATCGAGAATCCGGTTGAAGCTCGCCAAGTGCTTGAGCAGGGTGCCAGTGGCTATTGTCATTATCTGGCGGCCGAGCCTGTGCTGGAGCAGATAAAGCAAGTCATCCAAATGGGCGGGTTATGGGTAGGCGCGGATTTAATGCGCCAGCTCGTGGTTGCCACGGCGAATACGCTGGTGACTGCGCCTTCAGTTTCTTTATCCATGCCCTCGTCCATGCCTTCATTACCCATGCCGTTATCTCGCCCGTTATCCGAGATGCTTACCTTGCGCGAGACATCTGTCGCGCGAGCCGTCGCTGCGGGTAAGTCCAATAAAGAAATCGCGCGCGATTTGACGATCACCGAACGTACGGTAAAAGCGCATCTCAGTGCGGTGTTTGAAAAGCTTCAGGTCCGCGACCGTCTGCATCTGGTCTTAACTATGGCGGAAAAATATCACTAACGTTCTTGGGCGGAAAAATATCACTAACGTTCTTGGGGGGGGGAATATCACTAACGTTCGCGGTTGAGCGCGGCTGCCGTTCATATCGTTGTTTACATTGCCCTTCATCTTGCGCTTCATATTTTCTCTCATCTTGCCGTTCATATTGTCCTTCGGTCCAATAGCGTTCCCCTTAGATCCCGCTAGACTTGTGTACATCTGAAAAATTTCTTTTACTACTTTCCTTATTGTCTACTGCAACTACCGGAGTTTTTATGGCTACCTCTATCGCTACTGTTACATCTGTTGAAGGCCAAGCTTGGGCGAGGTCGGCGGATGGCTCGCTGCGAGCGCTGAAAGTGGGTGATAATCTTGCGCCCGATGAAGTTGTGGTGACGGCGACAGGCGCGCGTATTGAACTCGATTTCGGTGATGGACGGCCCGTTGCTATCGCGGGCAATCAGGAAGTTGTGATGGGGCGTGACCTCTGGACTGACTTGGCGAATGACAATCAGGATGCGGCGGTTCAGGATGCGTCGGTGCAGGAAGCCTTGACGGTATTAAATAGCGGCGGCGATTTAACGACCGCGCTGGAGGAAGCGGCCGCCGGGATTTTAGGTGGAAGCGGTGGTGACGGGCATAGCTTTGTTCAGTTGTCTCGTATTTTGGAGCAAACTTCTCCGCAGGCTTTTAACTTTGGCAGCGCTAATCCAGCAAATATTGATGTTCTCCCAACCGATACGTCTTTCGTAAATCAGGCACCCATTGTTCCCGCGCAAAACTTAGTGACGGACGAAGATAAGACTATTCGCGGCCAAATAGCGGCGACAGACGTTGAAAATGATGCGCTGAGTTACCGTGTTGTTACTCAGCCAACCAACGGCACGCTAACAGTGAATGCTGTTACCGGCGCCTTCGATTACACCCCTAAAGTAAATTACAATGGTGCGGATACGGCCGAAATAAGCGTTGTTGACAGCCGCGGCAATGTCACTACCAGCATTTATACCTTCACGATTAATCCGGTGAATGACGTGCCGGTTTCCAGCGGCCAATCCTTAACGGTTGCGGAAGATAGTCCTCTCGCCGGTAAAATTGCGGCGACTGATATTGACGGTGACAAGCTCGGCTACAGTCTGAGCACCCCGGCGGCCAACGGGTTGGTAACGGTGAACCCCGCAACTGGTGAGTTTGTTTATACACCGAAAGCCAATTTTTATGGCAGCGACAGCTTTACGGTTACCGTCTCGGATGGCAACGGCGGCACGACTACCAGTACCATAATCGTAGACGTAACACCGGTTAACGATGCTCCCGTAACCCAAAATCAGGCTGTGGTTACTGAAGAATC
>JAYWHF010000526.1:0-2601 GCA_043777855.1 Gammaproteobacteria bacterium
TGGCATCACGACCTTTCTCTTTTACTTGATACATGGCGGTATCGGCATACCGCAAAAGCTCATGCACGGAATTATTTTTATCGGGATATACCACTACGCCAACGCTGCAAGTAACGCGCAACTCCATATTGTCATACATGCAGGGCTGCGAAATGACAACCCGAATTTTTTCGCTAATTTCTCCGGCTCGCAACGCCGCCGTTTCGATATTTTGATCAAGCACCGTCAACACTACAACGAATTCATCACCACTCAAACGCACAACCAGATCATCATCGCGTACGGTTTTTAATAATCGCGCTGCCACTTCTTGAAGCACCCGGTCGCCTACAGGGTGACCAAGGGAATCATTAATCGTTTTGAATTGATCGAGATCAATAAATAACACTGCGCCAAAATAGCCATGACGTTCAGCTCGACGCAACTCATGTTCGAGCCGTTCAATTAATTGCAGGCGATTCGGCAGACCAGTTAGCGCATCGTGATGGGCCATAAATTCCATTTTTGCTTGCGCATTTTTACGCTCAGTAATATCGACAGATACAATTAACGCAACTTTTTCATCGTAAAAGGCTAACGGCATTATGTGAGTTTGCAGAAAGAATTGCTGACCCGTCGCAGAAATAAAACGCTCTTCAATGACATCAACTTCTTCATTGCCACGAATGACGCGATAATCATTTTGCAGCATTGCATCTATGTCAAAAACTGAATTTTTTAGCAACTGTCGCACATGTAAATTACGCATTTGCTCGGGAGCGAAACCTAGTGCATCCGCTAGGGCTCTATTAGCGAACAGATAATATCCCGCGATATTGCGCGCACCAATCATAACCGGCAAGTGATCTATGATTTGGCGCAAATGCTCTTCACTCTTACGCAGCGCCAATTCAACTGATCGGCGTTTGGCCAATGAGAGCTCAACAACGTCCAACAAATGATTAGAACTTGTAATTAACTGTGACAACTCATCGCGTCGGCCGCTCGGCAGTAACGTCAGCCGATTAACGCCTGGGTGATCAGGATTAATATTGTTTATTTCACGCGCCAAGTTCGCGAGTGGCTTTGTTAACCTAAAATAAAATACAACAAACAGCAACAACACGAGAACCATATTGCGCAGCATGCCTGTGACAACACTGACTGTCTGGCGCGAATAAAAATCAGCCAGCGCTAGATCCATGTCGACCTTGAAATGAATACTTCCGGCGACACCTTGGGTGTAGCCAGGAATTGTCAACTCCGTCGTATATTCACGTGTACCTTGCGTGATTTTCTCCGTAAGCCACCGAGTTGCCACTTTTGCTCGGCCACTACGCCCCTGCGCCAGCGTAGCTCCTTGTTCATCCGCTATGACGACCTCATAGATAAAACCGTAGCGCAGCAAGCCGCTGACAACTTCTTCCGAGAGCTCCTCATCCAAAGTTGCAACAGAGCGCTCTGCAGGAGGTTTTGCAACCTGAATAACCCGCGCGATTAAATCTTCTAATTTATTTTGCTCGTGCCTTAAATCAATAAAGAGCTGAGCCGAACTCATGATAAAACTAAGTACAAAAGCCAAGACAATGCCAATTTTGGCCAATTGAAATGAGATTCCGTGAAAAAATAACAACTTTTTTTCTCTCATTGAGGAGGTAGTCCGCGCAGTTTAATTGTTGTTATTTAAACAAAATTCAGGCATCACCAAGAACTAAGGTGACGCGCCACACCGATAGGCTTCCCTCGCCATAGTGCTGAACGATGCCCTACGGATGAGTATAGAGTAAAGTTTGATATTAGACATAAACATGAGGAAAAATTGTCACATTCGTCATATCGCAGCCGAGTCATCGCTGTCGCGCCGCCTGTACAGATTTTCCGGGGGGTAATAGCTAATCTAAGCCTTCTCAAAAAGCGTACAAAGTTCAGCGAGAGTAACTATCCAGCGAGAGCAACCAACAAAGACTACAGACGTTACAACAAGCAGACGAAGGCCGTCTCTCACTTAGCCGTTTTCAAACCAGTGACGCGCTGCAGTAAATTGGCTCAACTATTGCGCGTTAAATTCAACTGCTCACAAAAAGTTACTAAGTTTTGAACCTAACAACACATTGTCAAGCTCAAGCAGAGATACAGAGTTCTTCCACCAGCACACATTTTTTTATTCCTAGCACTGGAAAAATTATGCGAACAGAGCTACAACTAAACTGTAAAGAGATATTCTCGCTAGATGTAAAACTCAGCACGAGAAGTAGAGGATAGTATGGGAATTTACGCAAAAGATTTACGCGAACTTGTTGTACGCCCCACACTTGAACAGCTCGACGAATGGTCACCTGCCGCGGAAAATTTACTACTAGGAACTGCCGCTCAGGAATCACAACTGGGATTTATTATCCACAACAGCAATATTAAAGGCGCAGGCCTGTATCGAATATCTGAGTCTACCCATACACAGGTATGGGATGAATTTTTGGTCACTGACCCCGAATTAGCCTCTCGCATGCGAGGCCTCGCCAGCCAGCAACAGTTTCTGAAATTTCCTCACCACGAGCTCATTACCAATTTGGGATATGCCACCGGAATTGCTTGGATGATCTACAAAAGAAACAACATCCAGCT
>JAYWHF010000527.1:0-7203 GCA_043777855.1 Gammaproteobacteria bacterium
CCCTCGGTATGTCGGCGATACTGTCCCGAATCCCGCACTATAATTTGCCGATACTCACGCATATCTTCAAAAGTAATAGGCCGCCCCAGATGTTGCAAAGGATGGTTAGGGCTAGACACGCCCCGCATAGTGACCGTCATTAGTTTTTCACCCATGAACCCGGTAGGTACTCGTCCGCCGATGGCTAAATCTACTTGTCGTTTTAGGAGAGCATCTTCGGTTCCACTAAGTACTGACTCAAAGATCTCCACGCGGGTATCCGGAAAGTCTTCCGCAAAGATCGCTAGACACTGCAGTACTTTTATGGGGGGAATAATTAGATCAGCCGCAATTTTTACCAGCGGCTCAACACGCACTGCCAGGCATCCGGCGGACTTTTCGAGGCGCTCCGCTTGTTCCAGCAGTACTTTTGCACGACGGTAAAGCAATTCACCAGCAGGCGTTGCCGCCGCTTTACGTCCCTGTAGGTTAAACACTTTTACGCCTAGGGCCAGCTCAAGCTGTGAAATTGCGTAGGAAACGGCTGACTGACTTTTATTGAGTTGCTCCGCCGCCTTGGCATAGCCCCCCGCGTCAATCACCGCCAATAAAGCACGCCATTGTTCAAGAGTAACTTTATTGGGTGTAGTCGCCGTGCTACTTAATGTATGTGGGGCGGGAGGATTTATGGTTGGTATATTCATGGAGAATCGATCCAAATATTCGATTTAATTATGCTAAATATTGCTATTTATCATTCATCTGTCAAATCATTTAATAGACGTAAGGCGACCGAGCCTGCAAGACTCCCTGCAAGACTCAAGGTTACATAGTAATAATTAGAGTTTTTAGACGAAGCCCAAAATTTCTGCCAAGAGGAAAATCATCATGCAAAAGCAACTGCAATCTATTATTCAAGGCCAAGCCACCAGCGATGGTGCTGGCGTGCGCATTAAGCGCAGCCTGGGTCAATCACAGCGCATGCGTTTTGATCCATTTTTGATGCTCGATGAATTTGGCTCAACCAGCGCTTCTGATTATATTGCCGGCTTTCCATCACACCCACACCGTGGTTTTGAAACGGTTACCTACATGCTTGAAGGCCACATGTTGCACGAAGATCACTTGGGCAACAAAGGTCATTTGAAAAACGGCGACGTGCAGTGGATGACAACCGGGCGCGGTATTATTCATTCAGAAATGCCGCAACAAGAAGAAGGGGTCATGCGTGGTTTTCAGCTTTGGCTGAATCTGCCAGCGGCAGAAAAAATGAAACCAGCGGCCTACAAAGATATACCCAGCAGCGACATTCCTATTGCAAACTTGAGCAATGGCGGCTGCATAAAAGTCATTGCAAATACCGCCATTATTGACGGAAAAAAAGTGGTGGGCCCCATACAAGGGCTAACCACTGATCCCATTTATTGGGATGTGCATTTGCCGCTAAACGCACACTTTGCTCATGCAATTCCGACAACCCACAACACCTTTGTTTATGTTTATGAAGGTGAGGTTGCTATCGGTGGCCTTGGCGAGGAACACCGCACATTATCAGCGGGTAATGCGGGCCTACTCGGCAACGGCGATGAAGTAACTATTGCGGCACTCGCGCCGGACACACGTTTTATTTTGTTAGCAGGCATTCCATTAAACGAGCCAATTGCGCAATACGGCCCGTTTGTGATGAATACGCAGGAAGAGATTGAACAAGCCTTGCAAGACTATCGCAACGAAGTACTCACAAATTAACTGTATGCGCTAAGGCTTCAGCGCCTTGCGGCGTAGGCCTGAATATAATTTTTTAACAATACCTCATTCGCTTTAACAAAGGCGATATCTGCCGGCGGAATGGCAACGATTGCGGGGTCAGATTTCTTGCGCAAGGCTTGTTGCTCATTGATGGTTAAGTGACGCATTTTAATGTCGAGGAAGTGCGCGGCAATAGCATTACCTAGTTTTGTGCTCAAGCGTCGATATTCGCCAACAGATTTCCAACCATGCTGATAAGCAATCTCGTTTGCCGCTTCCAACATTTTTTGTTGTTGTAAATAACTATTAATTTTTTGATCTTGCTCGACGACGGGCAAGCGGTCAAACGAATTTAGCTCTTCTTCTAACGTGAACATGCTATCGACCACCTCAATAACAGCCGTGAAATCTCGATTGGATTGCATCCACCGCTGCACAGATTGCACATTCAAAGCGGCATTGTTAGGCAGCAATTGCGCTTGGGAAAAACTAATGATGAAAATCCAACATAAAACAACTGTTTTTAACGCATTCATTTTCAATGTCAACCTCACTATCTAGGCATCATCTACTTGGCGATTCTCAGCGTTAGCCCGGTAACCAACGCCCAAATCCAATAGAAAAACAAAACAACAAAGGGTGTAAGCACTCCTAAGGACAAACCTGCAACGCCCTTTCCCTCATAAAATGGATAAAAAACAAATAGCTGCACGCCAGCAGGAACTAAACACAATACCAAACTGCGCATCAACAGGTTTGTTGACAATATTGGTAGTAGGAACACAAATCCCCACAAACCACCCCACACAATACGCGGATAAACCCAGCCGGGGGAATAGGACGCGCTAAGCAGCACCTTGAGCGAATGAAACACACCGTAATGTGCTGCAAGATTCATGGCAACTATTTGCGCCAACGCACCCAAACAGCCGGCCGCAAAAACAACTAAAAAAATTTTCATCAAACGCTCTCAATTATTAATCAACAACATTACAAAGATCATACAAGGCATATTGCCTAAGTCACATGGTGGCTATTATAAGGCGGCTTGCTCATAAAATGGCAGCCAACCCAAAAATTAAATGTTAGAATCGCGCTTAATTCTTGCCACACAAAAAACCCTTTCATTTTTAAAACACTAACGCCAATTATAGAAAGTATTGAGTCATTATGTATCGTTTTTTTGAAAGCCTTATTAAACCTTTCCCCGCTGAAGCACCCGAACAACCCCCTAAAAATCTGTTTGCATTTTGTCGCTACTATGCCAAAGGTACCGAAGCCTATTTAATGCTTATGGCAGTGCTAACAGCCGCTATCGCAGCAATGGAAGTATCTTTATTTGGTTTTTTAGGAAAACTCGTTGATTGGCTCAACACCCACACTCCCGCAAATTTATTAACAGAATCCAAAGACGAATTGTTAATCATGGGCGCCATAGTCTTGGTGGGCCTTCCCTTAACGGTATTTTTACACAGCCTAGTAATGCATCAAACCCTGCTGGGTAATTTTCCGATGCGTATTCGTTGGCAGGCTCATCGCTACTTGTTGGGGCAAAGCTATCAGTTCTACCAGGATGATTTTGCAGGAAGAATCGCAACAAAAGTAATGCAAACATCCCTCGCTGTGCGCGAAACTATTATGAAATTATTGGATGTTTTGCTCTATGTGCTTATTTACTTTTCTAGCATCATTGTATTGTTCATTAGTTTGGATTTTCGATTAGCCATACCTCTGATCGCATGGATTTTTTCTTATGCGGGTTTGCTTTACTATTTTTTACCGCGATTAACGCAAGTATCGACCCAACAAGCTGACGCGCGATCAGATATGACAGGGCGCTTGGTAGATACCTACACAAATATTTCTACGGTGAAATTATTTTCTCACTCCAATCGCGAAGCAGAATATGCTAAGCAAGGCATGGAGCATTTTCTCAGCACTGTTCACCCACAAATGCGCTTGGCGACCTCTCTAAATTCCGGCGTTTGGGGCATTAACTCATTGCTTATTTTTTCCATGGCCGCCGTGTCAATATATTTGTGGAGCAATCTAGCCCTTACTACTGGAGCAATAGCGACGGCGGTTGCTCTGGTCTTACGGTTAAATGGAATGTCTCAATGGATTATGTGGGAAGTGTCGGCACTCTTTGAAAATATTGGCACGACAAAAGATGGTTTGAATACACTCTCTATTCCCTGCAATGTACAGGATGTTACCAATGCCATGCCGTTGGCGCTAGTGCAGAGCAATATAGACTTTAACGATGTAAGTTTTCACTATGGAAAAGGCGAAGGTGTAATCAATCACTTTAATCTTGCGATTAAATCAGGAGAAAAAATCGGACTAGTTGGTAGATCCGGTGCTGGAAAATCCACTTTAGTAAATCTGCTATTACGTTTTTATGATGTTGAAAGCGGCACTATTTGTGTTGATGGAAAAAATATTGCGCTCGTGCAACAAGAAAGTTTACGCGCGCAAATCGGTATGGTTACGCAGGATACCTCATTATTACACCGTTCTATTCGCGAAAACTTAATCTACGGAAAACCCAAAGCAACAGAAGCAGAAATGGTTGACGCTGCGAAAAAAGCGGAAGCTCACGATTTTATTTTACAACTCAGCGACAATCAAGGACGCACTGGATACGATGCACACGTTGGGGAGCGCGGGGTAAAACTATCCGGTGGCCAGCGCCAAAGAATCGCTATAGCCCGAGTACTCATTAAAAATGCGCCGCTGCTGATTATGGATGAAGCGACATCGGCTCTTGATTCAGAAGTAGAAGCGGCTATTCAGGCCAACCTAAAATTATTGATGCAAAACAAAACTGTTATCGCCATTGCGCATCGCTTATCAACTATTGCGGCCTTAGATAGGCTCATAGTATTAGATAAGGGTAATATTGTTGAGCAAGGCTCACACAAAGAACTCATTGCCCTGAAAGGTATTTATGCACAACTTTGGGAGCGACAGTCGGGAGGCTTTTTGGGAGAGATTTAATGTCGCGGCATCGCTCACAACCCGTGAAGTTGCACAGTGATACACATCGCTACGCATTGCTTGCGCCGGTTATCAACAAAAGGTGTATTCGTTTATTGCACTCGCATAAGACGAACCGCTCCACCAACAAGGTCAACACGTTTGATTATTAACGTGTACCCGGCACTCTTACTCTCTACCACATCAAATCATCTGGAATCACATAATCCTTATAGGGGTCGTCTTCATTTTCTTTAACGATTATTTTCGTATTTACTACTACTACGGCTTTCCCATCGCGCTGCGCAATTTTGTCAGACACTATGCGCGGCACCAACTCATAACCCTCCCCAAGCTTTACTACTGCCAACAAACCACGAGCAATTTGTTCGCGCACCAACGGAGATACGCGAATTTTCTTAATGAGCTTGCCATGGGTAAAGTTATAGTCCACCGCATCATGACCAGCATCTTTTGATTGGCGATGGTTTTCAATGAGCTGTTTGATTTGTGCCGCTATGGCTTTTTGTTCTAGCTCCAATACGAGCTTGCGATTTAATTCGCGGTCGCGATCGTGTTTTTCAGCACGATCTTGTTCTATTTGTTGTTTCACTTCATCAATAACAGGCTCAGGTGCGCGACGAGCGACATTAGTATCTTTGCGTTTTTCTTTATTAGCCTGTTTGACTTTTTTAGTATCAATCAAACCAGCTTTTAGGAGTTGATCTTGTAGGGATGCCATAAGATATTTCCACAATCATTAAAATGTTACGCATAATAGCGCCCTCGTTTTACTTGCAGCAAGTTTTAACCTCAACAAGAAACTCTTTATTTATGACAGACACCAACCCGAAAACCTGGGACATTTTTTGCCGAGTAGTAGACAACTATGGCGATATCGGTGTTTGTTGGCGCTTAGCGCGTCAACTCGCCAACGAACATAGTTTAATAGTACGTTTGTGGGTGGACGAAATTGCCGCTCTCCAACAAATATGGCCAGACACCACATTGTCGGTCGCGCAAAATATCGCAGGGGTTCAGGTATGTATTTGGGATGACGACGCTGAAACAGGCTCTTTTGCAACTGGCTCTTTTGCAACAGACTATGTGGCAGATGTAGTAATTGAAGCCTTCGCCTGCCACCTTCCTGACACATATTTAGCGAAAATGAAACTCTGCGCAAGGCAACCTCATTGGTTTAATCTTGAATATCTAAGTGCAGAACCCTGGGTAGAGGGCTGTCATCAATTAACGTCTATGCATCCCCAGAACGGGCTGAAAAAAACGTATTTTTTTCCTGGATTTAGCGCAAAAACCGGTGGCCTTTTACGAGAAAGGAATCTGCTAATAGATCGCGATGACTTTATTCTAACAGAGAAAAAAAACAGCTTTTTCCAGACGTTAGGAATCACGGGTCTTGAGAAAAACACGCTGGTTATTTCTCTATTCAGTTACGAAAACATTGCTATCACAAGCTTAATGAAAACCTGGAGCCTAGCGCAAACTCCCATAGTCGTAATAGTGCCGGTAGGGAGGGCCCTTACGTCGATTAATACCGGACTCAACCTGTGCTTGAGAGAAGGTGAGCAATACACGCTAGGTGCTCTGAACGTTAGGATCATTCCCTTTCTCACACAAACGGATTACGACAAGCTCTTATGGTCTTGCGATATCAATTTTGTCCGCGGTGAAGATTCATTTGTGCGAGCACAATGGGCAGCGAAGCCGTTTATCTGGAATATCTACCCTCAAGATGACGCCGTCCACCTTGTTAAACTCAAGGCATTTCTCGATAAACACACGGCGACCGCCGAATACAAGTTGGCCAACGCCATTTCACAGCTTTGGATCAATTGGAATACCGCTGAAGATTGCAGTGATGCGTGGAATCTTCTAGCGAATCTCAACGCCGAATGGCGCAAGCAAAATCAAGATTGGAGTAACAGCCTGCGTTTATTGCCCGAATTAGCCGGCAACTTAGTAGATTTTTGCCAAAAGGCCCTGTAGAAATAAACTAAAAAAAGGTATAGTTCGCGCCGAATTGCCACACACCTAACCTAACCTATTAGAGATTTATCATGAAAACAGGTCAAGAATTGCGCGCTGGTCATGTTATCAACATCGACGGCTCACCTTGGTTAATCCAAAAAACTGAAATTACCCGCTCAGGTCGCAACACAGCAGTCGTGAAAACCAAATTAAAAAATCTGCTTACCGGTTATTTAACCGAGACCCCTTACAAAGCAGATGATAAATTTGAAGACATAGTTTTGGATCGCAAAGAAGTAACCTATTCCTACTACTCGGACCCACGCTACGTGTTCGTAGATAGTGATTACGAACAATACGAACTTGACAAAGAAGAGCTGGGTGACATGGCTCCCTATATCGAAGACGGTATGGATGATGTCTGTGAAGCTGTTTTCTTTGACGGCAAAGTTATTTCTGTTACTCCACCCAATTCGGTTGTGCGCGAAGTTGCTTACACAGAGCCTT
>JAYWHF010000528.1:0-2592 GCA_043777855.1 Gammaproteobacteria bacterium
TCTATTATACGCCTAAGGGCGTGGCCATAATTTGGCCTGAGTGGTCGAAGGATGATCTGCTAGCGATGGGTCAAGTGGTACCCAGACTTGAACCGCGCCCAAATACCTTCGTCACTTGATTATTGATGTCACTCAAATAAGGTGCAAGCACTTCAATAACATCGGCACCCGGTATCGTTAATGAAACATACACTTTCTCAGGACTTTTAGGATCTCCTTCCAGCATACAAAAAGTCGCTGTCCAGAAAGCTACAAAATCTTGACCAGGCTTTGGCTTAACTTCAACAAGAGTGTCGAGATAACCTAGGCCTTCTGTATGAACATTAAAATAAGCAACTTTTGGAACAGTATTTGAGTTTGATTGTTGAGTCATGATATTTCTCCAAGGGATAAAAATAAAAACCCGTGGAGATAAATTGCTCCCGACGGGAGTAATTTTCCCGACGGGTAAGAGGATGAAGCAAAATGCTTCGTGTTTAAAAATAAGTACCGCTTTGCAGCGCGATCACCATTGCAGCACTAACGGGCGATCTTTCTAAAGATTCAACGAGTAGTCGTTGAGGCTTAGCACTTATAGTTAAGCACAAAATGACGTTATGAACAATGCACTATATTAATTTTATGCCCCCAAATAAGACTTGCTACGCACCTATAGTTAAGCACGCAGGCATTAGGATCAGCGCACAAATTAAATCACTCCTCAATAACGAACAATAAATCAGCTTTAAAGGCTATGCCAGTCAAACAATGCGCTTCAGCAATATTTTTGAAAGTGTTATTGCAATAAACATCTGTACATCTATTAAAGGTAGTCTTAAAAACTACTTTATCTTTTACATCACTATTATCGAATTTTAAACTTTTAACGCCTACGACAGAGCCGTCCTCAACTATGTGCTGACTTTGCTCCTTATCAACTTCGCCCAAGGTTAAACAATTAAAAATATAATAAATCTCGTTCTGACAATTAACAGGTAAAAACTCACCAAAGCCCGTCAATATCTCATGCAACACTTCATAGGCTTTAACAGATAACACCAATGCGGCGCCGCTCAACCAAAGTGATACATCAGGAATCGCTAGTCGGGGTGAATCTTCACCTTGCGTAAAATGTGATTCAATATTTTTCCACCACGGCGCTAGGCTCATGTTGCAGTAGCTAAAATGAAAAATCTCAGCATCACTGTAATTTTCTGGCATGAGATTAATAAAATCATCAACTTGAAGCGCTAACCATTGAAAATCATAACCATCATTGGTGACTAGGTAAGTATTGGTCATGCACCACCCCAACTATCATCCGGCGGCATAGTCACTTTATCAGGTTGTTTTCCGCTTTCTAAAAGCAAGCGAACTCTTCTAAGGCTTGCTCGCATAGAGTTTTCATCCGCTGCTATCTTTGTTGAGGAAAACACCCACTTTTCATAATTATGAGTATGTATTTCTAAATGACTTTTAGAGTTAGGCATACTCCAGTGCCCTTTATCGACGATTAACCTTATGAGCCAAACTCCATTACCAGGATCATTGATTCTAATGTCGTGCATATGTAAATTTATTCTTGCCTGAACAGCAAAAGCGGTTTTACCTTTGCCGGGCACAATGTGGTGTGCGGTATGCTTGGGGCTTGGTTGTGGCCGCCCTTCTGCCCGCATAAATTTTGCGAGAGCTTCCGTAGGGTGATGCTTTTCGCCCAACATGCCGGATCGATTATTTTGACGCTCTAATCGAGTGTTACTATTTTTGCTGTGGAATTGATTTCTGTAACCCTCAAGTTTGACTTGTACATCTGCCGTAACAAGCGCAATGCGTCGTTCTTGTTCAAGATGCTTTAAAGCTGATTGAAGTTCTGTTTCCCTGTATTTCCGCTGTTCAGGTGTTTCTTGCGTACCCGAAAAACTATTCTTTTTACGATGATACTTTTTCGCTTGCTTTTCAAAATTAGATATTGCCGCATCAAGAGGTGATAATTCATGATAATCAGGTGCCAATCTAACCCCGTGTAAATAGTCCACTTGCTAACTCCTTCATATCATTAGTCATTGAATATTTCCCGCCTATTTGACTAGAATACAGTACGCATGCACTCTTCACCAGCCTGTAGTGAACCACAAATAAAAAAACCAGTCGAGCCAAAGGCTGCTGGTTTTAGAGATTACATTTCGCGTTGGTATTGTCCGACTTTAACTCTCACGAAGAGCCACATCAGGTTAAATTTATTCCGCGATCACTTTTTTAGCTCAGGCCACTTACCACCATTAGCCATAATTGAACGAATGGAATCATGTTCATTTTCCCAGCTAAATTTCCCCCAATAATGATTTTTGATAGGCTTTTTAAAAGGCTTTTCTCCAACACCAATATCAAGACAAACAATGAACGCAAATAGCTGCCCTTGCGATTGTGTAATTATCTTGCGGCAATCAGGGTGGCTATCATCAAAGATCAAATTCCCCATATCGTTTTCAATTTTCATACAATAACACCTTTATTTATTCGGCGGATTCAACTGCGAAGTGCATAACCATTTAAGCAGCTAAAGCCGCCATTTCTTCTTGCATTAAAACAGCTGGCGTTTTGAATTCCAACGTT
>JAYWHF010000529.1:0-2591 GCA_043777855.1 Gammaproteobacteria bacterium
GATTTACAACGCGATGCCGATTTACTGCCGTCAGTGAAGGAGGCCGCAGCGCTACTCATGCGTCATCATCCGGATGTGTGTTACCCCATTATTCAGCGCTGGCTGGGTACAAATCACGTTTATCTGCAAGTTTAACGCTTTCTCTTCTGGTCTTAATCAGCAGGTCTTAAATTGTGGGCTATGCTTGAACTATGAATCTGAACTACGAACCTGAACTACGAACCTGAACTACGAAACTAGTTTTCAAACCCAAACACACATTCCCTACCAACTATCATCCATAAAGGAGTAGGCCGTGCCAGTACCAGCGAGCGTCCAATCATTATTGCAGCACAAGAAAGTTACCTATGGCTTAGCGGCCACACCTTTCAGTGATGAAAACAAACGCTTGATATGGCACGACCAATATTTACGCGATATGAGTGCAGCCAAATCGATGATTCTGCAAGACGAACAAGGGCGAGTCCAAGTTATAGTTGCCGCTGACCGGTTGCTGGACCTCAAAGCCGTCAATCGCAAAATGGGCCGCGAGTTGCGCGCCACCAGTCGCGAAGACATCAGTAAGTTTTGTGCAAGCCACAAGCTTGATTCTATACCCGCGCTGCCGAGGCTGGCCGGGCTATTAACCTTGGTGGATAAACATCTCCTCGATCGCAACGAGCTTCTGCTCGATTCAGGCAACGAAGATCAGTTGGTGAAATTGGGCCGCGAAGAATTCGAGCAAATTCTCGCCGATGCGATTATTTGTGATATCTCCGTGCCCCTGATACCACTCGAGAAAGACGATTCAGACATTAGCGATACCGACCAAATTCTAGGGGCTGTGCGTAACTTCACCACCTTACGTATCAAGCAACGCCTTGAGGAGACACTTGAGCTACCACCCTTATCCGAAACAGCTCAACGCATTATCAAATTGCGCGTTAACCCTAACGCCGATATCAGTGACTTGGCGCAAATTGTTGAACTAGATCCGAGCTTAACCGCACAAGTGATTAGTTGGGCCGCATCACCTTATTATTCCGCACCCGGCAAAATCAAATCAGTACACGACGCCATTGTTCGTGTACTGGGCTTCGACATGGTACTCAACCTCGCACTGGGTTTATCGCTGGGTAAAACCATGACGCTACCGAAAGACGGCCCACACGGTGTCTTGCCCTACTGGCAACAGTCGGTATATATGGCGGCGATGATTGAAGGCTTGGTGACCGCCATACCGCGTGAGCATCGCCCCAGCTTTGGAATGGCCTACCTGTGCGGTTTGTTGCACAACTTTGGCTACCTCATCATGGCGGAAGTCTTTCCGCCCTATTTCCAATCCTTCTGCGAAATGTCGGACGCAAACCCGCACGTTAACCATCAGGCCATTGAACGACACCTGCTGGGCGTTACCCGTGAGCAGCTTGCGAGCACCCTTATGTCGCTGTGGTCAATGCCCGAAGAGGTAGTGGTGGGTATTCGCCAGCAAAATAACCCACATTACAGCGGAGAATATGCCAACTACGGCAAGCTGATTTTTGTTGCGCAACGCCTTCTGCACCAGCATGAAATTGGTCGCGGCCCTAAATTTGAGATTCCGCAAAAGGTGTTTGATGACCTTAATCTTGACCCCGAAAAAGCCGAGCAAACGGTCATCAATATTCTCGAATCCGCGCCAGACTTGGAGCATATGGCGCAGGAATTAAACCCGCCGCACTGACACAGCGCCGTATCGGCAGCGTAACCAAACCCCTGAACAGGGGTTTTTCTATGTAGTGCGAGCAACAAATGTCTAATCCTGCCCTTCTCCTCTTTAAACACAGTATCCTGTTACTCAGCTTGACGGCTTACCCGCAAAAACGTTTACCACAATAGACAAAAGGCCCAACATGAACCCTCCCGTCTGCGTGCTGGTCTGCGTAGCCCGCTTAACCGCCGCGTGTTTTTTCAATGCCGCCATTTTATGGAGTGCCACCGCTGTGAGTACCTTGACCTATGCCAAAACCGCCGACGCACGCGCCCAGCCTAACAACGATTTGCGTCCGTACAACGAGGATATCCAGCTTCCAGAAAAGGAGTTTTTGATACTCGAAAATAAGGTGTGCGGCAAACCCCACAATCTCAAAGCGCAAACCATACAAGGGTTTAAAGACACAGAATCCAAAGCCGCCTTTGATTCAGCATTGGTCCAATGCCAAACCCACGGCGAGTTCAGGGGCCGACCAATGCACTATCAAACAGGCTGCTCCTACGCCAACAAAAAGTGGCGTTGCAGCCAAGAGGGGCTGGAATTTGTCGCGCGCATTAACGGCAAGGATATCAAAATACAGCCTTGGAAAATCTCACCCGAGGCCGCTTACCAAGTTCTTGCCAAAATCAGCACCTATGGTATGTTTCAGGGGGTAAAAATGGAGGATGCCATAGGCTCAAGCTGCCATGTTTCGCCGACTAAAGACAAAGATATTCTGGAGCTAAACTGTCAATCCATTATTACCGTATCTTTTTGGTGCCCTCAGCCCCAGTTGACTCAGTGCCCTCGTATCGTTTATGTCAGCCCTCAACCACTTATTTAAGGAAACTCCATGACACAAGCGCTCGCTAACAGCCCC
>JAYWHF010000530.1:0-7182 GCA_043777855.1 Gammaproteobacteria bacterium
AAATGATTTTGACTTTCGCGGTTGGTAACTTGCTGCTCGTACGTCAAGTCTTCCAGCTTGCGCAATTGCCCATGAGTTTGCTGAATGGCATCGCGCGTATCTATCGCGAATTCTTGCAGCTGATGAAAAAAGCTATGCAGCTCGTTGTAACGATCCAGCTCCAAGGGATCGAAACCATCTTCATTTTTTGCCCGCATTCGATTATTAAAGAGTTCGCGTACTTCAATTAAATGTCCAAATTCTTCGGTTAAGTTGGTTAGCTTGTGATGCAGTTGTCCGATGTGAAGTATTTGCTGTTTTACATCTTTAACCTGCGTTTGCAAACGATTTGTGGCAATTGCACTTTCACCCGCTAAACGCAGCAAATCTTGAGCAGTTTCTTCTTTAACTCGCAGCTGTGTGGCAATAACGTCTTGAAGATTGGGCGCTTGACTGACGGGAGACGAGCTTTCCGCAACCGGCTCAGTATTAGCAGGTACATCGGACCGGCTAACGGCCGTTTGATCAGAATACTCGGGAGTTTCTTGTTCTATGCGCACACGACTTAGTGAATCACTTTCACGCGGCAAACCAAACTCACGAATGCTATGGTAAGCATCTAACACTTTCTGCATTACATTTAGCTCAAACTCTCCCACTGCGCCGCCACTAAGTAAACTGTCGAGCATAGCCGCTAGCGTATCGGCGATATCGGTTAGTAACTCTCTCAGTGATGTCGTTAAGCCACCTTCGTGCCGCGAAATTTCTTCCAACAAATCTTCACAATAATGCATAAAATTGGCGAGCCCACTAATACCAACAACATTGGCAGAGCCCTTTAAGGTATGCGCAATACGTTGCGCACTGGCGAGCGAATTCTCATTTTGTGTGCTATTAAATTTTTCAATTTGCTCTGCGAAGCCACTCACTTGTAACGGCATCTCCAACATCAGCCCTTCAAATAACTCTGGGTTGATATCATCACTGAAACGAAGTGAAAGTAGTGCAGCGACTGCAACGGTAGGCAGGCGATTGGCCGGGTCCTCGGGCGCCAAAATTTCGCTGGTGGCAAGCTTGTCACACAAAGTGTGATGCAGCTCCACTTGCAAGGGCATGGGCCACGCGGGATTGCTCAAAAATTCGATAATGCCCGCGATAGCGGAAGGTGCAATATTTTCTTCAGTCAGTTGCTGCAAATAATCTAAAAAGTAAATAGTCCACGAATCAATTAACAGCGCTTGATCATCGGTAATTACTTCGCCGGCACTCGCGAGCGCCTCAAAGTTATCTCGCAAATACTGCCACGCATCAACTAGCCCAGCGAGACCCATTAACTGCGCAGCGCTGGAAAAATTTCCTGACAACTCTGCCAACTCTGCTAAACGCTCTGCATCACAACCGAGCTGAGCGCTATTCACCATTGAAAACTCTAGCTGCCCTTGCAGCTCACCCATAAGAAATTCAAGCAGTTCCTGCTGCTCGCGCGACAAAGGTTTCGGATTCATGACACATTTCCCTTGTAACAAAGCCAAGATTTCAACGTATTCATGGGTAACAGCTCCCACCCTCGATTAGCATTAAGCGCTCTTTGCTTGATTCATAATTGGCAATTGACTTATGACGGCCGGTTGTTGCTGTTGTTGTAGTTGAGGTCGGGAGTCTACTAAAAACTCTGGCAAGGTAAATATGTTGACTCGCTCCACTAAGAGACGAGCACATAATTTCAACTCATCAGTTTGCTCACCTTGCTCTTTTAATTGATGGGCTGTTTTTTCGGTAGACTGAGTGATCAACGAAGCACGATCGCGCACGCGATTCGCTATAGTGGCTTGGTTAATTGAACTCACGGCAATAGACTTCACGTGGTTTACCAATTGTCGAGTAGCCGCTTCGGTGTCATGCATCCTCTGCCCCGAATCTTCAGCAAGCTTGGTACCTTCAGCCACTTGCGTAATCAACTTATTCATAATATTCACCGTGTCCGATGTTTCGACACGAATATTATTTACCATCGCTGAAATTTCCGACGTAGCGCCACGCGCGTTTTCCGCAAGGCGCTGAACCTCTTCTGCCACTACCGCAAAGCCCTTACCCGCCTCACCCGCCGATGCCGCGTGCATACTGGCGTTGAGTGCCAATATATGAGTACGTTCAGCAATAGTGTTAATGAGGTTAACAATGCTCGTAATTTCCTGAGAGCGATCACCGAGACGCTTAATACGTTTCTCCGTTTCAGAAATAGTACTGCGTATGGTTTGAATACCTTCAACTGTTTGAATTACAGATTGCTGTGCTTTCAGCGTGTAATCTATTGCTGCTGTCGCAATATGATTTGCACTGCGCGCCTCTTTGGCAATATCGCCCATCGCTTTAGCGGATTGCTCCAGCGCATTGACAGTTTCTGCTACTTGAATTCGCTCCTCTTCGGCAACTACCACCACGACTTCAGATTGCGATTGCAGGCGATCTGAAATTGCATTAATTTTTTCCGAAAACTCCTTCACTTGATAGAGTGTGCGAGCGGTTTCAGAGGTTAAAAGATTCACCGCATCAGAAACAATTCCCGTTACATCCGAAGAGACTGGTACCTTAATAGTTAAGTCTTTCTTTGCAATCATTGCCAAGGCGCGAATCAAACCAATAATAGACGTATTCAAGGTTTCGTTTTCACGAGACTGTTCGGAAAGCACTTTAATACGCTCATCAAGCAGGCGATTAAACGCTCCACCCAGTGCGCCCAACTCATCGTGAGCCTTGACCATAACACGCGCATTGTCATTGCCACGATTCAATTGCGCAATAACACTTTGCATGTGCCACAAAGGTATAACGATACTGCGATAAATAAGAAAAAGCCCAAGCGTAGTACCAACCGCCGTAAAAAACATAACTAACGCAAACATTGTCTGCGCCACTTTTAAATCGCCTTCCGCTACAGCGATACGCTTAACGGCTATCGCATCAAGAACAGTGCGATAATTTTGCAATGCTGAACCTAGATTACCAACGGCCCGGCTTAACTCTAATTTCACATCGTCCTTCTCAGCTGCACTTTTAACGGCAACATTTTCAGCGGACTTTACAAATTTATCGTCTAACAACTTTACAGCACTCTTTACCCTATTTAATGCGCCCGTATTAACGTACCGCCGACTCATAGAGCCAAGCTTTGCAATGGCATCATTAATAGTGACGACACCCGTGTTATAAACAGACATTTGCTGCTCAGCCCCCGTATCAATATACAGCGGCAAGGCAATACGAATTCCGTCGCCAGCGTTCCATGCGGACACAACCAATTGATCGACCGCCTTTAAGCTTGTATTAGCTTCAAAAACAACTTTTTCAGACGCTATTTGCGCATAATATGCCACGCCCATCAATAAAAAGCCGGCGACCAGACCGATCATCAAACTACTAATTTTATGAGAAATCTTAATTCCCGATAACTTATTCATCACCTAGCTCCAAAATTTTCACCCATCGTTGTGGAAAATAATTTTTTCATTACCAAACATTTTTTACGTTACATTTTTTAAGTCGTATATTTTTAAATTACATTTTTTAAATTGCATTTTTTAAGTTGCATTTTTAAAATTACACTGTTTATACAACATAGAGCAGAGGAGAAACCTACTCAATACTGTAAATTGTTAAACACTACCACTCACACCGCTAACCAGTTTCTCAGCAACCATTTGATTTTGCTTTTTATTCTGTGACGCGATGCCGAACAGCTGTGAACCTAGTGTTTCGCCATTCAACACATACCACACCTTACCATCGGTAAAACATACGTTTTTAGCAAGCGACATCAAAATTGGTGCGTCCGTTTGCGTTTCGTTCTTCATTTTTTCTTGCGCACATAACGACATTGACACGGGCAGCGCATCGATAAGCAACCCCACAGATTGCTCAGCTTTGCCTACAGAAAAAATAATTTGTTTCATGGGTTGACGAGAACTGACTGACGTGTGGAGTTGATATACGGGGGTTAAAGCACCCCGAATATTACTCAAACCGACCAACACTTCTGGTGAATTAGGTACTGCTGCAATGGGTGTTTCAATAAAAACCGCACAAAAGAAACTGGCGTGAACAACGAAGTGATATTGGCCTATCGTGAATGCAAAGTGTTGTTCTGGCACAAGCTCCGGGGAAATGCTATCGCGGTTAGAAACAAACTCTTTATCCAAGACAAGGTGCTGCAATCGCCCTAGCGCATTAATAAGATTTAGTTCAAGCGCAGTTTCATTCATTGGCAAATATTTTCAACCTAACTAGCTAAGTGAATGAGTGAGTAGACACTACAAGGCCGCGATAGTATCGAGAATTTGATCTTGGGTATAAGGTTTGCTAATCATTGCTTTTCCTCCTTGGAGCTCTCCCCAAACACGATCAGCACGCTGATTTTTACTGGTCACAAAAACCACCGGGATACTCGCAAGATCTTTATCGCCAACGATATTGCGGCACGCTTCAAACCCATCGACACCTTCCATAACTACATCCATCAAAATGACATCCGGACGATAGGTTTTTGCTTTGTCGTACGCATCCTGCCCGTTAGTGGCGGTAATAACCTGATAGCCCGCATCAGATACGATATCCTTTAGGTGTTTTAAATCTACGGGGGAATCATCCACAATCATGACGCGATTAGGTTTCATTGGCTCTTCTCCATGTTTTTGTTAAGGTGCTTTTGTGTGATTTCTGTGAATTCATTGTGATTGATGGGTTTGGTAAGGTAAGTATCACAACCCGCCAGAACACCTTTTAATTTATCAAAGCTCGAAGACTTACTGGTCAGCATGACGACCGGTGTTTTTTTATTTAACTTGGACCGACGAATATTTTTACACACGCTGTAACCATCCATGCCCGGCATTACAACGTCTAAAAATATCACATCATATTGATCCTCTTCAGCAGCTCGCACCGCCGCATCGCCATCCGCGACTAAGTGCAACTTGGCATCCATAGTATCGAATTCTATTTTGAGTTGGCGCCGAACAGCTAAACTATCATCAGCGACTAACACGCGAATACCTTTGGGTGAATTAGAAAACTGCTGCGCCCGTTTCGTCGCATTAATAGCCTTGATATTTTTAAGCGTGTTGGAGCAAGGCTCAAGCTCGGAACCTATCTCAAACTCAGGATAATAATGAAGATGCCGAATGGTGTAGCTGTCCAATACCTGCAGCATTTTTGCCGGATTAATGGGCCAAGGTATTGTGAACTCTGAGCCCGCCTCAGACGTTGGAATTACATTGCTGATTTTCAATACTGGTTTGCGCTCTTTAAGATCAATAGAGGCAGCAATACCCTGCCAGCAGCGTACCGCCGCGGGGTTGTTCGCATTGACAACTTGAATATCCGCCGCTTTAACCTCTGCCAACTCACGCATTGAACTATTTTCATCAACCGCGATAAGTGTGTAGGAGCGCTGACGATAACGAGTAATCGTAAATATTCGGCTTAATATTTTTAGATCGGCGTCTTGAACGCCTACTACAGCGACTACAAATATTCTGCTGGATTGTTTTATTGAAGAAACCTGAGCGGCCATTATGGAAAAACCCTCGTATTAAAAAACAAAAAGCAATAATAACTGCTGGGACTCAACTTGTAACACAACAGCGCTGCAATCTAAAGTCATCTAAGATTGTGTGTCGCATTAAGCAGCATTTGGTATTTTTTTCTATCGAGCTAAACGTGTTCTATGTCTGCGCATATTTAAGCTTAGTTCAGCGACGCACCAAAAGTAATCTAAAATTATAAAGCTAAGATTGGGTGTCGCGAGAAACACAGTGCGTAAAAAAATTAAAATAGTAATTGACGCGACAACAAATAATGCATTAGGCGACAGAGTGTGATGTTGCAAATTTAAACTTAAAAAAATTTCAGGCTTTTCATCATCTTATAAAATTGGCCCGACACCTTATGAGAAGTTATATCTGATATTCTTACAATTTTTTTTACGTTTTAAAAATGATTTTTTTGAAAAATATATGACTATTTAATCTATATCAGCATTTAATCTATCAGGAAAGCATTTGAATAACCAGAACGAATACACTAGAATTTAATTTGACCCATCAGGCACAAAAATTTTTTTGAAATTTGTGCGCCATTTCTTGACCGCAATTTACCGAGGCAACAATCATGGAAATGGAAGCGAACTACAATTGGTTTCTCGTCATTTTATCTTTCTTAGTATCAGTGTTCGGATCGTTTACGGGATTGCAAATCACTAACGGAATGAAATCATCAAAAAATGAGCCTTCATTACTGTGGATCATCCTAGCCGCTGTCTCACTCGGCGGCGGCGCAATATGGACTATGCACTTCATCGGTATGCTTGCCTACCAAACACCTATGGATATCGGCTACAAACCCGGATTAACTTTCCTTTCGCTTGTTATTGCAATTATCTCAGTAGGTATCGGAATTTATATCGCTGTAACAGGCCGCTTATCAATTGCACGCCTACTTGGCGCGGGTATGTTTACTGGGCTTGCTGTTGCAAGCATGCACTACATAGGAATGGAAGCTATGGTAATGCCAGGATCGAGCATGACCTATGATAAACCCTTGGTGGCTGCGTCGATTGTCATTGCGGTAGTGGCGGCAACCGTAGCACTCTGGTTAGCGGTGAATTTAAAAGGTGCGATGGTGATGCTGGGCAGCGCCGTGGTGATGGCGATTGCAGTTTGTGGCATGCATTACACCGGGATGGCGGCGATGATAATGTCGCACAACAACAACACAGAGAGCATAGTCATTGAGAACTCTATGACACCCATGACAATGGGTTTATTTATTTTCTGTGCCAGCATGCTTTTGCTTGTTATCTGTTTAATTATGTCACTCAATCAACTCAGCAACCGCATGGAAGATGAATTGGAAGGAACTGAGCGAGCCTAGTCTTTTTACTTGATAAATATTACCTGCGTTAAGCTCAAAGGTTCAGTAAATTAATGCGATACTTTGCCACATTTTTTGGCTTAAGTTTCAGTTGCACTCAACATTTATAGACCAAGGAGTTTATTTTGAAAATCTTATTATTTGCGTCAGCCTATAACGGAATGTGTCAAAGAATGCACCGCGAACTCGAAGCGGAAGATCATCATATTTCTATTGAGCTTTCGGCAGACCCAATCCAGATGAGTGAAGCCGTCAATCAGTTTCAACCAAATTTTA
>JAYWHF010000531.1:0-2588 GCA_043777855.1 Gammaproteobacteria bacterium
GCTGTCTCTAGTAGCTCGCTAGAAAGAATCAGGTCGAGATCACCAGCCAGCGGTGCAAGGCACATGGGCGGCACAATTTCGCCAGCAGCCAAGGTACGTGGTAGGCATTCGAGGTAGTAGCTCGTGGCTCCCGTGCGCTGCGCCACACCTGGGATGGAGGTGGCTTGAATCGGCCAATTGGAGGCCAAGCCCGCTTCCACCAACCATTCGGTCAGCGTGCCGCCCCCTTCGCCGCCCAGCGCTAGGATCAGAATTTTTTTAATGTCGTTGTTCATGCTTGTCTCTCCACTAATGAGCCGTGACCACCGAGCACGCGCAAAACAGCGCGACGTACCCGGTCTAAAAAGCGATCGACCAATGTGGGGTTTTGAACCACATCGACCTTGTAAAAACTTGGGCAAAGTGTGGCTGCGTGCGCGTTTTCACCACACAGGCCGCATCCCACACAGTCGGGGGTGACATACGCAACGGGGCTTTTTTTCAGGGGGTCACTTGAGTCGCGCACTGTTAGGGAAGGGCAGGCGGACAAGCGCACACAGGCATGATCGCCGCTGCACACGTTCTCATCGACCCCAAAGCGTGTGCGTACCACCCGTTTACCAGCCTTCAGAGCGGCTGCTGTTTGTGGCTTGATACGGCGCTGTCGCTCAAGCTGGCATTCACCTTCGGCGATGATGACTTTGAGTCCGGTATCGGTCGAAGAAAAAGCATTTTTGAGCGCCGTCTTCATCTGGCCAACATGGTAGGTATGTACAGTTTTCAACCAACGCACGCCCATGCCTTTGAGGGTGTCTTCAATCGTCATTTGCGTGTGTGTTGCGCTGCCCGCGCCTGCGCGGCGCTTGACTGGCTCGTCCGGCGAGGAGATCACCTCTTGCGTGCCTGTGGCTGCGGTGTAACCATTTTTCATAATGATCAAGACACCATCGCCTTGATTCATGAGATTACTGGCCACCCCAGAGAGCAGGCCGTTATGCCAAAAACCGCCATCACCCATGATGGCCAAAGGTCTGCGCGATGACAGCGGCGTCACAGCCGCTGAACTGGCCATGCTCATGCCGTAGCCAAGGATGGAATTGCCGAAAGAAAACGGTGCAAAAGTGGCAAAAGAATGGCAACCAATGTCGGTTGAAATATGTGTGGCACCAATTTGCTCGCGCACTTGCTTGAGCGCAGAAAATACCGGCCGCTCAGGGCAACCGATACAAAAGCCTGGCGGGCGGGGCGGCACAGGCGCTACAAGATTAACGGCCGCTGTGATGCGTGTTTTAGACAACGACTGCAACCATTGCTGGCCGCTGGACGAATGCTGGCTTGCCAGATACTTTTCTGAGAACCGGGTCAAGCCGCTGAGTAGCGCCTCGCTGCTGTATTCGCCGCTTTGATCCATCAAATCTTTGCCATGCAGTCGCGTGGCAACACTTTGGCGGTGCAGGTATGCGGCTATTTCATGTTCTATATATTCTGGCTGGCCTTCTTCTAGCACCATAACTGCGCGCTTACCTTCGCAAAATGAGGTAATTTGCTCAGGCACTAGCGGATAAACCGCATTCAAAATCAGCATAGGAACATGGGATGCACCATCTCGATCTGCCAGCTGCATGATCTGTAGCGCACGAATCAGATTACTCGTCAACCCGCCTTGTACGATTAGCCCTATATCTGCGTGCTGACCCGGTACAACCTCGTTGATGTCGTGCGCCACAATAAAGCGTTGCGCGGCGGGTATGCGCTCTTGCACTTTGCGCTTTTCTTGCGTAAAAATAACCGGCGGATGCGAAAGACGTTCATAGTTGAAGTCGGCTGGCTCTTCAATGCGATCGTTGACCGAAATCAGTGGTTTGCGGTTGTTACGTGTCACAAAGCTGCCGCGTAAGTGGCAGGCACGAATGCGTAAACCCATCATGACCGGCATATTACTGGCTTCGCTCAATTCAAAAGCGAGTTGCGTTAAATGCACGATGCTGGGCAGATCAGGCCGAGGATCCAGCAGCGCAATGGTGCTTTTCAGGGCAAAACTATGCGTGCGCTCTTGAATCACGCTGGCACCTTCGCCGTAGTCCTCACCCACCACAATCACGACCCCACCCATCACACCCGGCGACGACAGGTTGGACAACGCATCCGCTGCCACATTGGTGCCGACGATGCTTTTCCAGGTCACTGCGCCGCGCACCGGGTACATGATGCTCGCGCCCAACATGGCTGCGGCCGCCGCCTCGTTGGTGCACGGCTCGACATGCACGCCCAGCTTGCCCACCATTTCTTTGCCGGCCACCATCACATCCAGCAAACTACTGACCGGCGAGCCTTGGTAGCCTCCCACGTAACTCACACCACTTTGCAACAGGGCTTTGGCCACTGCCAAAATGCCTTCGCCGTGAAATACTTGGCCGTCGCCCAAACTTAGCAGGGCAATTTCTTTGTCAAATGATCGTTCCATACGTTCATCATCGATATTTGAATTGGCGAAGGCAAATGCTCAATTTCAATTTAGTCTATACATTTTTGTAATAAACTCCGAAAAAATTTATTTCTAGTGATGAACCTACAACGCCTTGATTTGAACCTGCTGCGCATCTTCGTTG
>JAYWHF010000532.1:0-7180 GCA_043777855.1 Gammaproteobacteria bacterium
TATGGACATGGCCTTTTTGCCCTGCAATTCCCAGCGCAATACTTTTTACATCCTCATGCTCTTCCTTTTGATAACTACCCTGAGTGCGCTGCTGATAAAGCTCGCGCGCTTTTGCCGCATCACAAGGATCAAACTCATAAGA
Organism: Gammaproteobacteria bacterium; assembly: GCA_043777855.1. Classification (GTDB taxonomy): domain Bacteria; phylum Pseudomonadota; class Gammaproteobacteria; order Pseudomonadales; family Cellvibrionaceae; genus Cellvibrio. Next base: position 143 of record JAYWHF010000532.1, read on the forward strand.
AATAGAAACCGGAACAATACGCAACTCTTTTACGTAATCGCTATAAGCTTCTGTTTTAGGCTTGTTGAGAGAAATCATTCCAAGTACGGCTGAGTTAGTTTTATCGCAACCGTCTTTCGCGCGGCCTTCGCGTTGCGCAATCCAAATGCTACTTTTTTCATTGACGATTGAATGATAAATATAAGCTGACAAGTGCCTAGCCGCCTTTAACTTTTCACGTGGCGCTTTGGCAGATCGATTAACAATAAAACTTTTGTTCAAGCGCATTAGGTCAGACACATAGGGTTTGGTTAACAGATTATCACCGATGGCATTGCGCACAGTGTTGCAATTGTTATGAAACAAACTCCAACTAACAAACGCAGGATCCATAGCAATATCACGATGGTTACTGATAAAGAGATACGCCTGTTGCGAGTCAAGACCATTCAATCCAGAGATAGTGACTTCCGTGGTAGCATTCGCAATCATGGCAGTCATATACTTTTCGACCACGTGCTGAAAACCCAGCACCGTATTAACTCCTGCTAGTTGCTCGCCAAGCTTGCGTTTTACTAAAGGCCTCAACAGCCAGCCAAGCCAAGCGGTCAAGCGAGGAAACTTTAGATTTGTGACGGCATCCGTGAGTTCCGGATCAGAAAGCAAGCGTTCTAGGGTGGGGCCAACTTCATTGTCGTGGTAGGGACGAATATCGTCGAATTGAGTCATGCTGTAGTCACTTTAAAAAACCGTAAAAGCACACCGAAGATTCAGCTCATACTTAAGCTGTACACCGAGTGAAAATAGTCGCACAACATACCGAAAAGAGACCCAAAATGCCACCAACAAAAGGAGCTAACCCATATTTACCTTGCCCATGTAGTAGCCATCTAATCCTTGCTAATTGCTGCAATACCTATATTGAGGGGAGAAAAAATGCACCAACGGCTGAAATACTCATGCGCTCACGATACACCGCACATGTATTACTAGCCGTTGACTATCTATGGAAAACCTCAGGACCAAAACAACGTGCAAACTCCACCACAACGGAAATACTAGCCTGGGCCAGCTCTTGTGAATGGCTGGGCTTGCAAATCCACTCAACGACATTAGGGACCGAAGACGACCACGAAGGCAGCGTAGTTTTTACTGCCCGTTATCGCCAAGCCGGAACACTGCAACACCACCATGAAATATCCTTATTCGAAAAAATGGAAGATGCATGGCTATATATCGGCCATCACCACTAACAACACATTTTTGCGCTAAAAATTAACAACCAACAACCGAGTAATCGCAAGTGTGAACGACTCTACGAACTGAATAAATATCTGTCGCCTATCTGCTTATTTGTTCGACGGTCTAGGTATTGAGCTCTAGAATCAATTACAACAAATAAACAACAGAACAAAAAAAGCAGCTACACTAATCCCGATTTACGTTAGAAACTTAATCGCACTAGTACGACAAAAAAACATGAAGATTCTCCTCGTTGAAGACAGTGCCACACTCCGATTCGCCATGCGCAACTATATTATTGAGGCTGGCCACTCAGTATTATTCGCCCAAACCGGAGAGGAGGCCTTGCAGTTACTCGAGACGACACCCGTAGACATGATCATTATGGATGTGGAAATGCCCGGGCTAAACGGCTTTGAAACCACCCGATTAATACGAGAATGGCTAGGTGGGCACTGGCTACCTATTATTTTTGTCACCGGCTGCAACGACGATGAAAGTTATAGGGAAGGCATCGAAGCTGGCGGTGACGATTATTTAATTAAGCCGATCAGCCCAATGATTCTTAAAGCCAAGATCCGTGCGCTTGAGCGAATCGCTGAAATGCGCGATCAACTTAACCATTTGAATGCGGAACTTGAAGCCCTCAGCCAATTAGATAGCCTCACGCAAATTTATAATCGCCGCACTTTTTATGAAATGGCACAACAACAATGGTTGACTGCATCGCGAAATAAATTAGCGCTTAGCGTGCTCATGATTGACGTAGATCATTTCAAACTCTATAACGATCATTATGGGCACCCAGCCGGTGATCACTGTTTAAAAAAAATTACGCAATGTTTTCGCGAATGTTTACTTCGCCCTATGGATTTGTTGGGGCGTTATGGTGGCGAAGAATTTATTGCGCTGCTCCCAGAAACAGACAGCATTGGCGCGCTAAGAGTTGCCCAATCAATTAACGCAGCGGTAGAAAAACTTGGTATGCGCCACGAAGCATCACCTAGTCATCACATAGTGACTGTGAGTATTGGTGGCGTCACCAGTGCCGATACCGCAAACAGTTCACTCGAAGAGTTAATTAAGCACGCCGACCGCGCCCTTTATAAAGCGAAACACAGTGGCCGCAACCGGTCGCTCGTAGACGATATAGCGATTCATCAATCCATCCTTGTCGCGCATCATGACGCCGCGTACACCCAATCCCTCGCCCAGCTACTGAGTACGCAGTACAACACGCTCATTACTGAAAATGCAGAAGAGGCATTGGATATTTGCATGGATATTCACCCGGACATCATCCTGATGGAAAATTCCATGGCCACCGAAAATGAAGACCGCCTATGCCGACAACTTGCACGCAACCCAAAAACCAACAACATTCCCATTATTTTAATTTCAGATACTGAATGTACAGAACTCCCTCCACCAAACGCAGCACTTGGTATTCGAGGCTGTTTAAAAATGCCCACAACCTCTAGCGAACTCCTGAAAAAAATTGAGCAATTAATTGCTTAGTTTTTTTCAGGAGCATTGCTTAGTTTTTTACCAGAGTGAAGCGTTTTTTTCGAACCGCGAAAAACTTCCACATTGCTTCACTGAAACTGTAAAACGCTAAATAAATGGCGCCCTCTCCGCCCGTTCAAAAAAAAATCGCCAACCAACGATCTTTCCTTATTTAAACGCGGCAACAAAAGCAACTCACTTGAAAATGTGGCATTATCGCCACCTTGTAATTCACACTGCCTTACTCGAGGATTACCCATGCAAATTACCGCCAAACCCATGGATGCCGTTAAACAATCCACGCAATGTCTCGTCGTTGCCTGCTTTGAAGACGGAAAGCTATCAGTAGCGGCAAACGCCATTAACGCTGCAAGCACAAAACAACTTGACCTATTACTGAAGAGAGAAAAGTTTGCTGGCAAAGTCGGGCAAAACTTGCTGCTCCTCAGCCCGCCAAAAATAGCGGCGGAGCGTCTGCTGATACTGGGTTTTGGAGTGCGCGACAAAGCCGGAAATACGTGTGCCGATAGCTTTCGAAAAGCACTGCAAAAAGTGCCAGATATCCTAAAAGCAACGCCTTGCAACGAGCTCTGCTTAAACTTTGAAGACATCAGTGTCAGCGAGAAAGATGCTGAGTGGCAAGCGCGGCAAATCAGCGAAATACTCATGACTAGCCAATATCGCAGCGACACCTTAAAAAGCAAGCCGACAGAAGTCAGCTTTGCGCCCACCAAAGTAACTTTAGGTTTCAGCAAGGCACATATTTCCGCTGCCACACGCGGCATAAAACTGGGACACGCTATTGCCAACGGCGTTAATTTTGCGCGAGAGCTCGGCAATTTGCCCGGTAATATTTGCACACCTACTTATCTTGCCGACCAAGCAAAACGATTAAGTCGCAACCAAAACAAGCTGAAGGTAAAAATTCTTGAAGAAAAAGCTATGAGAACCCTGGGAATGGGCTCCTTACTGTCAGTCTCCGCGGGTAGCGATCAACCGGCAAAACTGATTGTTTTAGACTATCAAGGCGGCACCAACAAAATGGCACCCATTGCCTTGGTTGGCAAAGGCATTACCTTTGATACCGGCGGCATTAGCCTTAAACCCGGCGCTGCAATGGATGAGATGAAGTTTGATATGTGTGGCGCCGCAAGCGTACTGGGCACCTTCAAAACCCTGCTTGAGTTACGCCTGCCAATTAATGTTGTTGGCGTTATTGCGGCGAGCGAAAATATGCCCAACGGCAGCGCAACTAAACCGGGTGATATAGTCACTTCTATGTCGGGGCAAACCATCGAGGTTCTCAATACAGACGCTGAAGGCCGCCTAGTTCTTTGTGACGCGCTCACCTACACCGAGCGCTTCAAACCCAAAGCCGTTATTGATATAGCCACATTGACCGGGGCCTGTGTAATTGCACTTGGTGGCCATGCCAGCGGCCTTTTCAGCAACAACGAAACACTCTCAGCGGCCCTGTTGAAAGCGGGCCAAACCGCCAATGATCGCGCCTGGCCAATGCCTATTTGGGATGACTACCAAAAACAACTCGACAGTAATTTTGCCGATATTGCGAATATTGGTGGCCGTGAAGCTGGCAGTATTACGGCCGCGTGTTTTCTCTCTCGGTTCACCAAGAAATTTGCTTGGGCGCACTTGGATATCGCAGGCACGGCCTGGCTTTCCGGGGGGGCCAAGGGTGCAACTGGTCGCCCAGTACCCCTACTCGTACAATATCTATTGGATTCTCAATAAGCCATGACTCAAGTGGATTTTCATATCTTGAAAGATACCAGCTTGGAAGCACGCTGGTTGTACACCTGTCGCCTTGTTGAAAAAGTTGCGGGGCTTGGCCACAGTGTTTTGATTGCGGTGGATACAGAAGATGAAGCGCTAGCGCTCGATGATTTACTCTGGAGCTTCAAACCAGAAAGCTTCATTCCACACCACATTATTGGCGGTGAAAACGATGTCAGTGTAGAAATCACTTTTTCCGAGATTAGTGGTAATCATCAACAAGTACTCATCAATTTACAGAGTCAAGTGCCAGAATACTTTAGCCGCTTTAGCCGCCTCAGTGAAATTGTGATTCAAGACGAAAAAGTTCTGGAAAATACTCGCGAACACTATCGATTTTACAAGCAGAGGGGTTATCCTATTGCACAGCATCAGCGGTGAGACAGAACGTTTTAACATGGCAGATAACCAGAGTAAAAAGAAAACCAAGGCCGAGATGCTACTCGAGCTTGAGTCCATCAAAGGGCTTTTAAACGAAGAAGATGACATTCCTATTTTGCAAGAATCTCTGGAACAGTTACCGATTATCGACGCTAAAAACACAATTATTCCGCTAAACGTGGAACAGCAAGATTTATTTAATAAACGCGCCACTATCGACTCGGCCGCTCAGTTGCTCAATACATTAAATGATTTAGCCGCACTAACAACTACTGTCACTGCGCAAAAAACTGTTACTGAGAAAACACCAATCACCTTGCCAAAACCTAGCATCAGCCAAAGCACTTCAGCGCCAACCACAAAAGCCAGTCATCGAGACGGTAGCAGAGATAATTCATTGGAAAGCATAAGAAATCGCTCAGACCTGATTAAAGCAACCGGTGAAAATCCATTTTTGCCTGAGCATATTCGTACTCGCTTGCACGGCAATAACCCACCGCCCTTTTTTGAATTCGAAATGGCAAAAAAAATTGCGAGCGTGGCCCGTCCCACTACGTTACTTGGCAACACCCATCACAACTTCGTTCCGACACTAAAACCCAGCAGTCATCAAGAAGAGCTTATCGATGAAGTAGTAGAAATTATGCTGCCCGAAATAGCCAGAGAGCTGCGCGAACGGTTAGCAGCAATGAGCAAAGAAATGCTCGAAATTTTACTGGCAGAGCGCAGATAGCGCCCGCTGTCATTTTTATGCAGCGCTAACCAAAAATATCGTCTTTGTCTTTCGGATAATATCGCTCGGCTTTAACATCATCCTTACCAATTTTCTGATCCAGAATTGCCGCCACATCACTCAGCACTTTATCGATTAAACTTAAACGCTCACCGCGCTTAATAGATTCAATTAACGCGTTACCCCACACCACAACATGACGCGTTAGAATACGTCGATCTTTCTTATTCTTAGCCCATTCGCAGGCAATGCTAGAACCCATAAAAACCATCTTGGTTTTAATTTCTGCAGCGACTGCAGGTTCAGTAACCCCAATTAACGAATCGTTGATAACTTGTGACCAACCATTGCGATAAAGCTCCCATCCCTGATAAAAGCGAAATACCCACAGCAAATATTCATCAAGGTCTTGATCCTTTTTATTCTCAAGATCAGCCTCGTAGGCTGCCACAAAATCACTGCGTGGCGGCATGTCTGTCGGCCAGAGTTTCTCTTTAGGTGCATGATTTGCGCAAGAACTTAAGAAGAAAGTGGTGGCAGCTATTAAGCCCATAAGAATGAAACGGAGAATCATTGTAATTTTCATATTGAGACAAACATTCATAAATTTAATTATGCGATATAGCGTGGTACCAACCCTCTATATTCGCGGTTCACACAAACTGTGCGGCGGCAAAACCTGATGCCCATGCCCACTGAAAATTAAAACCTCCTAAATGCCCCGTTACATCAACCACTTCACCGATAAAATAAAGGCCAGGCTGATGTTTTACTTCCATTGTTTTCGATGACAAGGCATCTACATCCACGCCACCTAAGGTAACTTCTGCCGTGCGATAACCCTCCGACCCGGCTGGCATAATTTGCCAACCGTGAAATGCTTCTGCGATTACTTTAATTTCCTTCAGCGTGTATTGGTTAATTGGACGACTGAGCCGTTCAACACTACTTCCTACACTTTCCGTCAGACAAAAAAGTTCACAAAAGCACTGCGCGATGTTTTTCGTTAACAATTCACTCATGAGTGTAGTCAATAAAACCTTGGCGCGCAGTTGCTGTTGCAAGACTAAATAATCGAATAAATTCAATTGCGGAAGCAAATCAATCGTGAGCGTTTGCCCAGCTTGCCAGTAGGAAGAAATCTGCAATACTGCCGGCCCGCTTAAACCGCGATGAGTAAATAGTAAATTTTCCCGAAAGGAGTGCTCACCACACTGGATGCTGACTTCCACTGCACTGCCAATACAATCAGAAAATTGTTGCAGTTGTGCGGGCGCCAAGGTGAAGGGAACCAAACCAGCTGAACGTGGCTTTAACGGAATGCTAAACTGCCCTGCCAATTCATAACCAAAGCCTGTTGCGCCCATAGTTGGAATTGATAGACCACCGGTTGCAATTACCAA
>JAYWHF010000533.1:0-7175 GCA_043777855.1 Gammaproteobacteria bacterium
TTTTTGCCTAACTTCAGCGGTTCGTTCAGAGACTTTTATTTCAAGCAAACGATTCTGCTCTAAAATGAGTTGCCGCTTTTGACGTTGAGAGTGAATGAATAGCGCGAAAATAGCGCCAGCAAATACAACATATAATGTATAAGCCCACCAAGTTTTCCATGGCGGAGGCAACTGAACAATCGTAATTGACTTACCAACTTCATTCCATAGGCCATCATTGTTACTACCCTTCACTTTAAATGTGTAGGTGCCGGCATTTAGGTTGGTGTATTTGGCAGAGCGTTGATTACCTGGATCTAGCCATCGCTTATCAAAGCCATCTAAGGTGTATGAATATGAATTTTTCTCGGGATCGCGGTAATTTAACGTGGCAAAACCAAAAACAAACATCGAGTCTTTGTAGCCTAAGGTAATCACATCCGTATGATTTATCGCGCTTTTTAAAACTCCATCTTTACCCCCAATAACTATGCTGTCTGAGAATATTTTAAAGTCTGTGAGCGCTACCGGAGGCATTTTTTTGTTTTCAGTAAGATCCTCTGGATTAAAAATTCTAAGGCCCTCCACCCCACCGAAAATTAATTCACCACGGCTGCTGAGTTTTACAGAATTGGTGGCAAAAGAGCCTGTAAGTTGGCCACTAATCCGGCCATAGTTTTTTACTTTTTTTGTTTCTGGGTCAAATGACAAAAACCCATTGTTTGTACCCAACCACAGCAGCCCATTTCTGTCTTCTTGTATGCTGCGAATACCTTCGTCAATAAACCCACTTTTTTTGTTAAACGTGGTAAATGTTTTTTCGTCATCGTTGAGTAAATTTAAGCCGGTTGTCGTACCGAACCACAGCCTTTTTTTGCTGTCTTCGAACAGCGACATTACGTTTGAACTACTAATTGCAGTCGGATCTTTTGGATCAGCAACAAAGTGAGTAAATGTTTCTTTTTCAGAATCCATTAGATCTAGACCGACCGTTGTTGCCGCCCACAATCTACCCTTAGAATCCTCGATAATTTTCCACGCTAAATATCCCAAAAAAGATTTTGGATCATTTTCTATGTGAACGTAATGTGTAAATAGCTTTGTTTCAGGATTATATTTGCTGATGCCCCCAGAATGAGTTGCTATCCATATATTGTGCTTTTTGTCTTCATTGATTGACCAAACGGTGGGGCTATTCAACGCTTTCGATGTAGTTACTGGAGCAGCGCTGTTGCGTGCATTGAAGGGGTAGCGTGTGAATTTTCCGTCTTTAGGATTATAACTCGCAAGACCCTTGCCCCAAGTGCCTACCCAAACCAATCCGGTTGAATCGACAAAGGTTGTTAAGACTGAGTCACCATTTAAACTCGTAGGGTCATTAGGGTCATTTTTAAAGTGTGTGAACTCACTTTTCGCACGATTGAAAAAATTTAAACCGCCACCGTCAGTGCCTAACCATAAATTTCCTTCACCATCTTCGGAAACAGATAGCACTGAGGTATTACTAAGGCTGTTGGCATTGGAAGGACCACTAGTGTAGGTAACAATACCTGCCGCAGACCGATCCAGAAAATGAATGCCCACTGGAAAATTACCGACCCAGATATCGCCATTTCTATCTTCATAAACCGTACGCACTTTATTCGTGTTAAGCGCTCCCGCCCGCCCCGTTTCAGCGAGATGATTGATAAATCGGTCATTTTCCTTATCGTAAACTGATAAGCCACCACCATCGGAAGCAATCCATAATACGCCGTGGGAATCAACTAACAGCTTCCAGATATCGTTGCCGCTAAGGCTGAAACGATTAGCTGGGTCATTAACATACCGCCGCGCCTGTTGCGTCTGCGGGTCATAGTGAACAAGGCCATTGCGAGTTGCTATCCAAAACTTTCCATTTTTATCCGAAACAATTTCAATGATTTGATTGTCCAGAATTGAATTTGATTTTTCTAGATCGATCTTGTAAGCCGAAAAGGTTTTGGTTTTCCAATCTAATTTCTCTAAACCATCATTAGTGCCTAACCAAACATCTCCCGTTTTATGTAGGTAAATGGCATTAACGACTTGTGTTTTAAGCCAGTGTTGTTTTTGATCATCTGGCACTATGACGCTGTAAGTAAGCGACTTGGGTTCTACAACCAACAAACCTGAGGTGGAACTTGCTAGTATTTCACCCGTCGGCAGCTCAACAACACGGGAAATATTCGCCGTCGATATTTTTAATTCTTGCTTGGGTTCATCTTTTATAGCGAGCATAATCTCTTTGCGCGGGTCGTAACGCATTAATCCTTCTCTCGTTGCCACCCAAATGAAATGCTGACTGTCTTCAAAAATATCCTGCGTTACATGAACTCGATCTTTTTCATCGGGATTTTTTTCATCTTTCGTAATATCAACTTGACGAAATTCGTAGCCATCGTAACGCAATAGGGCTGTGCCTCCACCCAACCACATAAAGCCTTCACTATCTTGAAGAAATGCGGCGCCTTCGCCCATGCTGATATCTTTGTTCGATAAAACATCCTGAAAGCTGACCCGCTCTGGTAGGCCGCTGGCAAAGGCATGATTTAAAAAACTCAACGCTGTTGCGAGGCTTAAAAGTCTCACGATAACTATCCTAAACCGTACCATGGGGGTACCCAAAGAACAGGGGTTGAATAAAGGCATGAATTGATCACCGCAATCGAAAGGATTTCGTCAGACAAAATTGTCTTCTAGGCAAGCGCTTTTTAAGGGGGCTAGGTTTTCAACATTGATATTGATGGTACTGAAAAGCCTAGTTGTTCTACGCGTTAATGCCAGTTTAAAGGCTTAAAAAAACATAAAAAAGCTAGTTAACATTATTGCAAGGCCATAAAAAAACCCCCTTGCCGAGTAACCAGCAAAGGGGGTTTTTTCGCATTAACACCACACATTATTTTACCCAGCGAACGTTGTCCACTTGAAGTTCTACACCGGCTTGCTTGTCCCAGGTCGGGAAGATCGCGAAAGGCGTATTCACCGCATTAAGCTTCAGTCCACCCGCAACAAGAGTGGCTATAGGCACAGTGACTTTTTCCCATACACCGTCACCTTTTTTCCCGATGGACACATCGCCCGACGTGCAGGGGAAAACACAATCTGCCTTAATAACCAAGCCTGGAGCAGAACCATAACTTAGTACTTTCACATCAAACTCTAAGCTACCACCGGAAGAAAATACGCTGGCATCTTTGGTTTTTGAGGATTGGAAGTAAGCCAAACCACTGGTTGCGCTGAATTTAATATTCGCAACTTTTCCATGAGCTTCATCACCCGACTCAACGATTGACGTTGCAATTGCGCCTGAATTGTTCACGTCGTAAGTTATAAAACCGTTGTCCCAACGGGGATCAACTGCCTCGGTGAATATGTCAAAAGATCCAGTGATTGCATCCACCGGCGGAACCACAATTTCACCAGTGCCCAATACCCAACGGACATTATCAATTTGCAATTCAACGCCGTCTTGAGTGCCTTTAGGCGAGATGCCGATGGGCGTATTGAGTTTTGTAAGATCAAGGCCACCGCTCACCAAATTGGCAATTGGAATAGACACTGCTTGCCAAACACCATCGGCAATTTTTCCCTGATCAAGGTCACCCGAGGTGCAAGGATAACCACAATCCGCCTTGACGTTGATGCCAGTCGCGGTGCCATAGCTAATGACTTTCAAGTCAAATTGTAAAGTACTGCCAACCCGCGCAAACTCGCTCGCGTTCACGATATCGGTTGTCTGGATGTAGGCAAGGCCGGCTGTGGCGCCGTACTTAACGTTGATCACCTTGCCTCGCGCCGTTTCTGTAGCGTCAATAATCGTGGCTTTTATGGCGCCGCTGTTATTGTCGTACGTGAAGAGGCCTATATCCCACGCCGGAGCTACCGCGTCAGTAAATATATCAAAGGTTTGGTTCAACACAACTGTCGTGGCTATCTTAGGTTTTTTAATGCCAACCAGCGGCACTACGTCGGGATTCACTGACGCACACCCCTTACCTGTCAGAGCTGATGCGCTGCAACTATAAATTTTTACGTAATCGACCTGCATTGTTTGCGGAAACACGGTTGCATCAATGCCCTTATTATTTACGGCGCCGGCCCAAGCGCCACCCACGGCGAGATTTAAAAGCAGGTGGAATTTGGATTTTGAATCAAAGGGAGCGCCAACCGGAGCATCGGTCAATACGCCATCTTTTAAGTACTGCGAGTACCAGCCCGTTTCACGCTGTGTTGAGTAATGAACACCGTCTACATACCAACGAATTTCACCCGCTTCCCACTCCAGTGAATAGGTATGGAAATCGTCAGCTGGATTCAAGCTGTTTGGGATGATGTAGTCTTCACCCGCACTTTTGTTGTCCGGCCACGCGCGGCCGAAATGCAAGGTACCGTAAACCCGAGCCTCAGGCTCCGATAACACGCCCTCTACCGAGGTTTGAGTTTTAAGATTAACGGCTTCCATAATGTCAATTTCTCCACCTCCAGCCCAACCACCGTAAGGCGAATCTGTTGGTAACATCCAAATAGCCGGCCAAGTACCTTGACCTTGAGGCAGCTTCGCGCGAATTTCAAATTTGCCGAAAGTCCACTCAGCAAGATTCTTTGTGCGCAGACGTGCAGAGGTATAGGGCAGAGTTTTTGTAGCTGTTCCAGTGCCTTCCGGCGAATCTAAACCTGTAAAGTCTTCACGGTTAGCGACTATATTCAAATAGCCATTCGCCACAAACGCATTAGTGGCTTGGTCGGTGTAGCACTGCTGTTCATTGTTGCCACCACCCCAGCAATTTTTTTCAAATCCCCACTTAGTGGCATCTATCGACGTCCCCGTAAAATCATCGCTCCACACTAAATCCCAGGTCGCTTCGGCACTTGAGCTTGCGGCCGAGGCGCTAGTCGCTACGCTTGATGCGGCTACGGAGCTAGCTGCGGCACTGGACTTAGGCTTAGAACTCCCACCGCCTCCGCAACCAATCATGGCTAACGCCAGTAGGTTAACAATTATGTACTTTTTCATAGGTTGAACTCTCTGTAGGTTGGCTGTTTTATTAGATTTTTAAGTAACTTGCGCGCCGATTGTCGTCTGAAGCGCGGAAGAATTCGTCCCACTTTGATTCATTTAACCAAGATGACCCTTACCACTTTCTACGCTATTAAAGATGGGAAGTGTTTAGCGATCCAAAAGCAATTTTCCAGAAGATGCGTTGATGCATAAATCAACAAAGACTTTATGCGCCACCAACAACAAAACCCATCGCAAAGATGGGTTTTGTTGTCTATCAGCACCGCGCTCTCAAGCTTTTCTCTAGCTATTCTCTAGCTGCTATCTAGCTAACTATTAACTAACTACTATCTAGCTACTACAACTTATATTAGAGCTTATCGCCGTGCGCGCTGAGATAAGCAGCAACACCGGCCGGGCTTGCATCCATACCCTTATCGCCCTCTTTCCAGCCTGCAGGACAAACTTCACCGTGCTCTTGGTGGAAAGCCAAGGCATCAACCATCCGCAACATCTCGTCCACGTTACGCCCCAACGGCAAATCGTTAACGACTTGATGGCGCACCATACCGGCCTCATCAATTAAAAACGAGCCGCGGTAGGCAACACCTTCAGCAGCCTCAACATCGTAAGCGCGACAAATGGAATGGGTAATATCTGCCACCAAGGTGTACTTAACCGGGCCAATACCACCATTATTTACCGCGGTATTGCGCCAGGCATTGTGAGAAAACTGCGAGTCAATCGAAATGCCAATAACTTCAACATTACGTTTTTTAAACTCTGCGATACGATGGTCAAACGCCAACAATTCAGACGGACAAACAAAAGTGAAGTCCAACGGATAAAAAAATATCACCGCTTTTTTGCCTTTAGTGGCAGTAGAAAATGTGTAACTATCGACAATCTCACCGTTTGCTAACACAGCGGCGGCGGTGAAATCAGGTGCTGCTTTGCCTACTAATACGCCCATAATAATTGCTCCAAAAAGTCGGTTAAAAGTAAATTCACGTTTCGAAAATTTTCTCTGTCAAGAACCATCGAAAGTGCAACAAAGTACAACGTTATTTGAGTTACAGCGCTAATTAACGTACACCGCCATCTTACACAGCAAAAAAAAACTGTCACATTAAATTTTTATATGGTTGTACGTGGGGAGCCACTATCGCTAACCATACCTGTTGCATAACAATTTTTGACTACGCGTTAGCCACGTGACAACAATGTTAAGAGCCATTGCTACTGGCTACTGATGTTGATGTTGATGCCGTACAACAAACATCATCAAACAGTCCACAAGAGCGCATTAATTTCATCGCGAAGGCTATTTGCATTTGCCAGAGAGGAAAATAAACTCTCTAAACCATTGCCGCTCGCCAGCCCAACAATAACCCCAAGCACAGAACCGCGATGGCAGTTCTCCCCACCGAGATTGGTATTCGCCAGCAAGGCTTTTTTGGGTGTGGAGTGATATTTATAAGCCAAATAGAGCAGGCTGGGCCATGAATCTTCGATATAGCAGGCCTTTGAAAACATACGCCCGACTATCTCGTTATCATCCCAAGCTTGTTTGGTCAGGGCTTTCAAATCAACACCCGCCGATTGTTTTGCAACTTTCGCGATTATCGTTTTTACTTCTTCATCTTCTTGATTACCAAGCTCATCATTCCTTGCGCGGCTTTGTCGAAACAAGAGAGAGTCAATCAATTCCACGTAGGCGTCACACACTTTTGCAAGCTTTTCATCGGGATGCGTTAACCATAAATGTTCTCGACAAATTGTTTGCGCACGTAAGAGGCAACGGTCCATAAGCAGCTCGGCAATCGCAATAGGCGCTATGGTGACCAACCCGCCAACCGACGCGGTATCGTGCGTTACAGCACCCGATTCATGGCGCGTAAAACCTTTCTCAAGATTCGCAAAAAAACCTCGGTGATAGGACTCGGCATAGGTATCAGGATGCTGAGGTACGTCGGCTGTCATAAACGCGACATAATTATCTAAAAATTTATCAGCAGAATAACAGCGATGATTTTCGTTCAAGGTCCGCGTTACCACGCGAGCACAACACGCATTCAGCGTATTCTCGCCCGCTTGCATGCCTTGGTGATAATGTTGATTCGGCACACCCCAGAATTTTCGTTTGCCTTTTAGAATAACATCGCCAACAATTTCT
>JAYWHF010000534.1:0-2585 GCA_043777855.1 Gammaproteobacteria bacterium
GAGCTATAGTCTTCATTCGCGGGGATATGCACATGATAATTGCATTTATGTAGCTCTTCATTGGTTAACCCACGATCTTCTCGCCCAAATACTACCGCCACTTGGTGCTGATTGGCCTCCGCCCATACGCTCTCACCACATTTACGTGGATCCAATAATGGCCAAGGAATCCGGCGTTCGCGGGCGCTGGTGCCGACCACAAGACTGCAGCCCTCAATCGCGTCGTCGAGGCTATCAACCATCACGGCACCGTCCAGTACATCTGTTGCGCCAGCCGAACGCCACGTGGCTTTATCTGACGGAAATTCCTTCGGGGCGACCAGATACAAACGGGACAACCCCATGTTCTTCATCGCGCGCGCCGCGCCACCAATATTTCCCGGATGAGTAGTATTCACTAACACAATGCGAATATTGGCAAATGGATGATTAGACATAGCAAAACTTCCGATATCGACGTGAAACAGGCTCAAAAAGGCGCGCAGTGTAACAAATCAGAACCGATGGTCGTAGCGTAAACGTGTTACGAGCAAGAAATTAGGTCCAAATATCTCACTTTGACGAGTTGGAAAAGTGATCGGCCAAAAAACTAGGGTGCCAAATACGTCTCACACACAAGGTCAACTCATCACAAGCTTCTCAAATGAGTCGTTGTGCGCGCTGCCACTCGTGCTTCGAGCAGCAATTAAGCACTCTGCCTAACCTAGTGCGACAATCGCGAATCAATCACAAAAAATTGGGTATCGCTACTGTAAGCTCTCTGTTCAAAAGCTGTTCCGGAATCGCCGACGCGCGAACAATGCCAATGAGCTAAAAGCCCAAAAAATTTCTAAGAAAGCATGAATTGCTGCCATAGGCAGCAGCTTGGTCAAAGTTCGCAACCTGCATACCCCTATAAAAATTATTTGGCTTCATTTTAACTTCAGGAAAATACCATGCAAAACAAACTAATCATTCGATTACTTGCGTGCTTACTGCTCAATTGCTTATGGATGTGCCAATCCACGTTTGCACAAGCTACGGCCAAGCTAGAGTATCAGGCCAGCATGAATATGAACGGCTTATATTTTTGGTACAGTAACCCACAATTACCCGCGGCTCTATTCAACAGAGAAATTACGCCCAAAGGCGACTCACTCGACATCGTTAACGGCTATGCGTTTCTCGCGTGGTATAAAGGCGGGATGCACGACAGAAATCTCATGTTGTCGCGCATGAAATTGGGAACAAACAAATGGATCACCATAGAGTTTCCTGAAAAGAATACGCTCTATACCACCACACATCTCGGAGTAGATTATTCTAAAAGCCCTGGTGGCGACTCGCACAGAGTTGCATCCGTTGGCATAAGTACAATTGACGGCACCGTTCACCTGATGTATGACAACCACGCTGATCCGCTTCACTATCAAGTATCCAAAAAAAATATAGCCTTTGCAGCCGACGCAGAATTTAAACTGGCCAATTTTTTCCCTGAGCGAAATTATCTGCGTTACGGGGAGCCCATCAACACATTCACCTATCCCAATCTCAAAAGAAATGACGCGGGGGAGTTAATTCTTAATTTCAGAGTGGGCGCGTCGCGACAGGGAGATCTCACAATGACTTACTATAACGGCCTAGAGTGGTCCCCTATGCGCACGCTGATAAAAGGTAACAACGCGAAACCCTATGAATTTAATACCTATGGAGGATTGGCCTATGACTTCGGAAAAATGTATATGGTGGGCGCCATACGCGTTAAAAATAGCCCGATAGGCAATAATCAAGGCATCTATTTTGCGGAAACCGGACAGCGCGGTGATGGTATTTGGAAAAGTATTTCAGGTAAAATATTCCAATTGCCCTTAGGCAACATCGAGGGGTTAAAAATTGCAGAACCGATAAAACAAAACTCTGATGTAATGGGTTCCGCGCCAAGCTTCGTTGCAACAAAAAATGGCGCGCTGCATTTTACCGCTTTCGTCACGAAACGGGGCATCACACACTACTACCGAGCACCCGGCGCCACAACTATAACAGAATCAGCAAATGCACCCGGCCATTTATCTTTTTCAGCCGCTGATAGAGTTTATAGCGTCGCGGTAGACCCGAAGAAAGGCGTTGTTATTAAAAGCACACCCGAAAACAAAAGTGAATGGCGTACAGATTTTACCTACGGCGCCATTAAATTTGCGGCCGCGAGCTTTAACTACTACGAAGGGAAAATTTATATGATTGCCGCTGAAAATATTGAAAGCGACAAAAGACCTTTCCACCAACTTATTATTGACCTTGGCATCAACACCAACCAAAAACCAACGCTGTCCTTCGAAGCTCCAACCGGAGATATCACCGTCAACAAAAATTATCGCTTGCGCACTCTCGTCAAGGCCACTGATACCGATGGATCTATCGAAAATGTAAGACTTTACATCGATGGAAAACCCATTCGACAAGACAACACCGCACCCTATGAATGGGGTGATGGCACGGCTATCAACCCTAACGAACTCAACGGATTATCGGCGGGAAAGCATGTTGTTAAAGCAACAGCAACGGATAATGAAGGGGCAATCAGTGAGGCCTCTTTTACCCTGACGGTT
>JAYWHF010000535.1:0-7156 GCA_043777855.1 Gammaproteobacteria bacterium
CCTCAGCAATCAAATCCATTTTTAGCTCTTCTCTAAAAGTGGTTGAGTCATCTACGATCAATATAGTTCTCATGCTAGTACCACGCCTTTATTGCTGAGGGATATGTTGTGGTGGAAGCGGTGGATGGAGAAGATGGGTTGATAAAAGCGGCGACGGCTAATGCTGACCTCATTATTAGCGATCTTAATATGCCGAAAATGGACGGCCTCACCATGGTCGCCCATATTCGTGAGCAGGGTATTACAGTGCCCATTTTTATGTTGACAACTCAGTCTACACCAGAGCTAAAAGCGGAAGCCTCGCGGCTTTCAGTGAAGGCATGGATTGTAAAACCGCCCAATAAAGTGACGCTTGTTAAAGGCATCGCCAAAGTGCTTGCACAAGTTTAAGCTCAGCTAAATTTATTGACTAGCCGTGGCCTGTCAGTAATTTTTAAGACCATCATTTAATGTAAAAAAGCCTCTTCAAAAGAAAGAGGATATGCGGGAGTTCTTGTGAGCCACACTAACGAATTACAAGCCTCTTACGAGGTTATGTCATTGCTTGAAGCAGCCACCGATAGCACCGAAAATATGTTGGACAATATGCCCGGCGTATTGGTGGTATTGAATAAAAATTTAGAGGTTATTCGCGCAAGTAGAGAATTTGTAGAGCTCATCAGCGGTGACTTAGAAAGCGTATTGGGCTACGAATTTACGCGATTGTTTAAAGACGAGAATCTGAGCGTACTTCACCGACAATTTAAATCCTTGAAGGGTGGGGGTGCGCTTAATAAACGCATTGAATTTGAACTTGAAATCACTTTGCCTGATCAGCAGCAAAGTATGCGGCAATTTTTTTGGCAAGCAACTTTGCTTAAAGAGAACAAAAGTGCTGAAGGAGAGCTGATTAGTCTTAGTGGGCAGGATCTGTCTGAGTTGTATAAATCGGAAGAAAAACTGAGAAATATTTTTGCAAACTTACCGCTTGGCGTGTTGATGATTGATTCTTCAGGAAACATAAAAGAAGTGCTTTCACAGTTTAGCGAAGTTTTATTTGGCCGTACCGATCTGTTAGGTTTGCCCTTCGCTTCATTGATTGCAGAGGCTGAAAATATTCAAGATAGGCGTATTGTGGAAGGGCTATATTACCTGAACAGTTGTTTTGGCCAAACTAAAATTCACTATCTTGCTATTGAGAAGTATTTCCCAAAAACGTTGACACTTGTTGAGCCCTCAACGGGAAGCAATAAGTGGTTGAATATAAATTATCAACCTATTTTAAAATTTAATCGCATCGAAGGGCTTATTTTATTAATTGAAGACGCCACTGAGACAATGCAAGCCAAAAAAGAAATGGAGCGCGTTTCGGAGTTAGAGCGACAAATTCAAACTGTGTATGAAGCTGCAAGTCGCGACACCTTGACAGGTCTCTACACTCGTCTCTTCATGAAGGAAAGTGTAAAGGCGCTGATTAGCAACTTTCACTTGGGTAGTATTGAAGAGTTATCCGTTCTCATGATGGACATAGACCATTTCAAAAATATTAATGATGCTCACGGTCATAAAGCGGGCGATGCAGTTATTAGCGAAGTGGGTCGCATTATTTTGAGTAAAATTCGCGAAACAGACGTCGCCATTCGGTATGGTGGCGAGGAGTTTTTAATTTTACTGCCCTCTAAAAAGAACAATATGACATCGGGCAAAGTCATTGGTGAACGCATCAGAGCTGATGTTGAAAAATATCGGTTGACCCTTGATTCGGGAAAAGAAATAAAAGTTACTATCAGTGGTGGCGTCGCGTGTTGTGGTAAAGAGGAACCCATTGATCTGGCGATAGAGCGAGCTGATGACTTTCTATATCAGGCCAAGCGCTCCGGTAGAAACTGTTTAGTTGCCGAGGGCGATAAATAAGTTCAGGATAAGTAATGCGGCCTTTCGCCGGAGCGAAAGGAGTATCAGAAAAATCCGCTTTGCCCGTCATATCTTTGCGCTCTGCTTGTCATATCTTTGCGCTTTGCCCGTCATATCTTTGAGAGTTCTTATGTCTCTTGTGTCTAACGCTACCAATATTAACAAGCATCGTGCAAAAAGACTCATCGCTATTTTCGCGATGGTTTTTTGCGTTGCTGGTCTTGTTATTTGGCTGACGCTGACGTCGGGCCAAACCCTTATCGCACAATCAAAGCAGCTTACCGATTATCGCATTCCTGAGTTACGTGAAATTAGCCGTTTGCAAATGACAATGTCGGCAAGGGCGTCACAGCTCTATCTTTACTACGCGAACTTTGATAGTGATATGTGGCAGCAACAAGATCAAAAATATATTGAGCAAACTGTACGTCAACTGGAAATGCTCCGGCATCTTAACCTCACCCGTGTGGAAGGTAAAAAATTCGTTGCTTTAGTTGACGAATTCTCTACAAGTGCAATTCGTTTTGATGAAGAAATGAAAAAAAATGATGAGCGCGATTGGGATTTATTGCGTTCTCACCTTGCTCAGGCTCAGCAGGTCACTGACCAAATCTCTGCATTGGTTGGTATGTGGAGCGATGATATAAATCAGAGCGCACAAACCAGTGGTATGTTGGCTCTCAATCAAGTAAATCATCTAACGCAATTACAGCTCGGGTTTAGCCTTACCGTTATGTTAATTTCGGCGTTTGTACTCATTACACTTTATGCGCGATTGAAAGACCAAGATGAACTTTTTCGCATGGCGTATTTTGATAGCTTAACGGGTTTACCGAATCGTCAACGTTTAGAAGATGATCTCGCCGCACTGCTTAGCGCAGACTCGAATGGCCGAGGCGCTCTGTTTGTTGTACAAATTGATCGAATAAAGGTGATTGCAAGCACTTACGGCCACGCCATTTCGGATCAACTTATTATTCAAATTGTTCGGGGCATCGAACAAATGGCACGGGTTAGTAAGGGGCGACTGTATCGAGTCAACACCGATAGCCTTGCGGTTATTTGTCAAAAATCGTGCGAGTTACAAACAGCACTTGCCATGGCCAAAGCGCTTGCATCCATTTGCGATTCTTCATTCGTGTTGGGAGAGCGCACACTAACCACTAAGCTGAGCATCGGTGTCGCGCTATTTTCCGAACAGAGAGAGCTGGCTACCTCTATTATACGTAATGCTGTAGCCGCACTGACGCACCAAAAACGCAATAGCAATATTCATTTTTTTGAAGATCATATGACAGCGGAAAGTGAATTGTGGCTGTCCACCGAAAGCGCACTGCGTGCCGCGCTTGCCAACAATGAATTTGAATTGCATTACCAACCAAAAGTGTGTGCGAAGACACAGGCTACTGTGAGTTCGGAGGCGCTAATACGCTGGCGCCGTGATGGCAAACTCATATCACCCGCACAATTTATTCCTGTTGCTGAGGAAAGCGGCTTAATAGTGCCGATTGGCAACTGGGTTTTGCTCGAGGCTTGTCGACAATGGCAGTCCTGGCACGAGGCGCACTTACCGCAATTGCCTATTGCTGTGAATATTTCTGCGCAACAATTTTTAGATCCCACATTTTTAATGCATGTAGACGACACTTTAAAGCGATACGAGATTCCTTCGGCAATGATCGAGTTGGAAATTACCGAAGCGGTTGCAACCTATGATCCGGATATTGCAGTGATCATGATGGGAAAACTTAAGGCGCTTGGTGTAACGCTGGCTATTGATGATTTTGGTACGGGCTATTCATCATTGAGTTACTTGAAACGTTTCCCTGTTGATACGCTAAAAATTGATATTGCATTTGTACGCAATATTCACACCTCTTCAGATGATCACGCCATTGCCAGTATGATTTTGGCGTTAGGCAAACAACTTGATTTAAAAGTTGTTGCGGAAGGTGTTGAGCTTAAGGCGCAGCAAGAGCTGTTGACAACTATGGGTTGCGATATATTGCAGGGATACTTGTTTAGCCGGCCGATACCCGCCGCAGAGTTCGCGGCTGGCAATTTAGTGCCTGTTGTTTGATTGTTTGATTGTTTAATTGTTTAATTGTTTACTGCTTTGTCTGCAGTTTCGTCTGCTGTTTCCTTTGCTGCTTCGCTATCTGCTATTGAATACTTCTTTATAAAATCTAGCGTGTCGGAAAAAATCTGGCTTTTATTTCTGAGTAAGATTGAGAATTCACCGACTATGGCGGCGTGATCTATATCTTCATAAATATGTTTCTCAATGTTGCCTCCAACATCGAGCGCTTTTTTTGCCATGGTTTCTGCATTGGATGGTTTAACTCGCGTGTCGGTGGCGCCGTGCATGAGCAGCAAGGGCGGCTGAGTGCCGTCAATAAAGTGTATCGGTTGTGAATCTGCTGGGCTGGCTAATGAGCCAAACAGAATCGGCATGTAGTCTTCGTCAAACGGTAAAAAATTATAGGGCCCCGCCAAACCGATAAAGCCCTTTATGTCGCCGTAGGTTTGTGGCGCTAGGTATTGGCGGTTCACCGCAAGCATAGCGGCGAGATGCGCGCCGGAGGAGTGACCCATTAAAAATATCTGTTTAGGGTCGCCGCCGTAATCTTGAATATGACTATGCACCCACTCCACAAGGCTGCTCGCATCGTTCATTATTTCGTTAAAATTCACGTCAGGGTAAACCCGATAGTCAGGGACAACGGCAACAATTCTATTCGAGCTAAAAGATTCTGCAACGAATGCATAGTCTTCCTTTTTTAAGTGACTACAAGCTCCCCAGCAGCCGCCGTAAAAAAATACAACTACCGGTAGAAGCTTTTCGCTTTTTGCGTCCGGCCGAAAGATATCCATTTGTTGTGCGCGAGCTTGGCCGTAGTGAACGGATTGATAGTGCTGAAAACTCTGAAATGCCGCCGCGCGATTTACAATGAAAAGCGTCACTGACGTTGAGAAAAAAAATAGGCAAAAAATCATTAGGATGATAGGGCTACCAATTAAAAGCCATTGGGTAGTTTGGTTTACATTAGTCAGCGGCATAGTACAGGTCTATTTTTTGTGAGTTCACTATCATACTAGCCGATTCACAATAGTTGGGTAGAAAGCTTGCGTTTTTGTTACTCCAAACTGAAGCTTGCGCACATTTTACGTTCGCTGAGAATGTTATTGTGCGGCAAGTTAATAAAATCAATAATGGTGAAATCATGCGCCTCAATAACCTTATGTTTGTGGGCCTTCTTCTAAGTATCCTGACCGCATGCGGCGGCGGCGGGGGCGGCGATTCGGCCGCGGCTAAAAGTTCGGCGGGTACTTTTAATGAAATGCCGCCGTCTTCTATAGCCTCAGGGATATCATCTTTAGCCTCAGGGATGTCATCGCTAAGCGTGGCTAGTTCGTCTTTGGCCAATACCAATAGCTCGTTAGCATCAACTTCGTCACTATCAACCTCGTTAGTATCAACCTCGTTAGCCCAGGTTTCTTCGTCATCACCATTTTCTTCGCCGCAAACGTCTTCACGAGCAACTAGCAGCGTGATACTCAGCCCTGCGAGTGCAGCAAGTTCTGCACAGATTAATGCCTCTGCGGCGAGTAGCGTCGTTAAGGTCAGCTCGTCCAGATCAACCTCGATCAGATCAGCACCGCCTAGTTCAATGGCCACGTCCCGTTCCGCTACATCAATGTCGATAGGCCGTTCTAGTGCGAGTGGTTTAAGTGTGTCGAGTGTTGGTGTCAGTAGTTCGACATCAACCAGTACCACATCAACCAGTACAAAGTCAGCCAGTACCGCATCAACCATTACAAAGTCAGCCAGTTCAAAGTCGATCAGTACAACATCGACCAGTACAAAACCGACCAGTTCAAGCGTTTTTGTGAGCTCATCCAGAGGTACAAGTTCCAGTAGGGCTGCAGATCTTGTGAGTGGAAAAAATGCCTATGAGGAAATTTGCGCATCCTGCCACGGTATTGATGGCCGTGACCCAGTAAGGCCTGTCGACAAAGGAAACTATCCAGGCGTTTCAGAAATGGTGATAAAAATTCGTGACACTATGCCAGTGGGCGATCCGAGTGAGTGCGGGCAAATTTGCGCGGAAGATGTCACCGCTTATATAAAAAATGTTCTTAATAAGCAGGCTGAAAAAATACGAACGCCATTAGTTGCACGTTTATCAAAATTTCAATACACAAATGCAGTGGCAGATCTTTTTAACCTTAAGCTGTCACCCGCACAGCTCGATCTATTGCCAGACGATACCATCGACGAAACCACTTTTTCGACGGTCATTGAAGGGCAACCGATGCAGGCAGATCATGTTCGTGCCTACAGCAAAATTGCTAGCGCGATTACAACGGCAATCACCGTACCGACATTTGTGCAAACTCTATCGGGGTGCAGTTCCTTGTTGCCAGCCTGCGGCAGTGCGACAGCGAAAAATCTAGGACGTTTGCTATTTCGCCGTCCATTAACCTCCGCTGAGGAAAATCACTACGCGGCGCTGTTCGCAAAAATTGCTGCATTTCAAGGTGCAACATTCGGTGATGCTAGTAAAGTTGTTTTGCAGTCTCTGTTGCAGGCCCCACAATTTTTATATCGTCTCGAGGCAGAAAAAACTTCCGTTGCTATGAAGAACAAGTTGGTCAATGGCTACGAGTTAGCGAGTCGGCTTTCACTCTTTATTTGGCAGTCGGTACCTGATGCGGGCTTGTTAAGTTTTGCTGAAAAAATTCAGACTAACGGGTTTAATCAAGCCTTGTTAGAGGCTGAAGTGCAGCGCTTGTTAGGCGATGCAAAATCAGCGCGTTCGCGCGATGTGTTCTGGGAAGACTATACGGTTTCGTCAACGTCGGCGATAGATACGGCAACGCCGGCTGAGGCCAATGAATTGCGTGGCAGTTTGTTGGAAACGTTGCGCCGAAGTTCCGGTTCGGCAGGGGCAGAAATTCCGTTACAGCAATTATTTACGTTGAAAAAAATGATGCTTTCACCTGGCTTGGCAACAAAACTGGGTTTGACCAGCTCGGGTGCAGGCTATCGGGAATACGACACGACTAATGCGCCTGAACGAGTAGGGTTCTTATCGCACCCAGGTTATGTTGCCAATATGGGAACCGTGTCGTTTGTTGGCCGTGGTCTACTTCTATCGAAACGCATTTTATGTCAAAAAATTAATGCGCCTATTCGCGATGCGGCTTTCGAAGAAAAATTTAACGCGGTGCAAACAGAGACCAAAGATTTAACACCTCG
>JAYWHF010000536.1:0-2579 GCA_043777855.1 Gammaproteobacteria bacterium
CCAAGCATACTACCGGTGTTGATTTGGTTCGCCATTAGCTCAAGTGCGGCTGTGTATCGTTTGGCGTTTTGGGCGTAGACATCCACGCCTTGATTCCAAGCCACTTCGGCTGCATCGAGTGCCGATGCTATGGCGAACTGTGCATGGTGGCCGTTGTCTCGACAGGTCTCTTGAGTCACGCCATCGACCCATTTTGTCGGGTTGAACCAGCTGCTGTAATTGATTCCTGTGTCGGTAAAAAGGAAAAAGTAGTTGGGATTGCGATCGTTAAGCCGTTGAATTCCACGATTGAATTGTGCTTCATCTTCATTAAAAACGGCTAGATTGAGCATGCCATCAATCTGCGCTAGATCGACATTGCCATTCCAAGTACTCATTTGATTCAAGGCGGGGTAAAACTTAGTTTTGAACATGTTTTGGACCATAGCCCTGTCGGCGGGAGCCCATCCGGTATAGCCGCGCATGAGTTCCGCGGCAGGCCCCATGATGGAGGCGATCCAGCCAGCGTTAAGAAGGCTCTGATTACCTTGGCCAACTGGGGGCAATGAGTAGCCCCGAAAAGTTGCGCCCCACACGTTAAGTACTGCGATGGCGTTGTTGGCGTAGGTGGTGTTGCCGGTATAAACCCAGGCCAAGGCGTTCGCGTAGGCTTTTAACGCATCAGCTTTTTGCGCCTCTTCTGATCCATCCTGAGGGGAGGTCGTTAGTGTATAGGCTGTTGCTAACCCTTTCATTTGGTCAAATTTGGCTGTCCAAGGCTGGGCGCCCTGGGCGATTTTAGCTTTCACAAAGTCGAGGTCTGCCTCGTTATGCGCGCCTCCGGGGTGAGTAAAGGTCATAGCAGCACAGGCCGTGTTTGCTGAGATGCCAAAAATGGCAGCCAAGGCTGGAACTAAAAAGCTGAGTGGCTTTTTCAATAGTGGATTCATGTGGTCATTCCAATAATAGTTAAACGATTTATAGGTTATTGTTGTTGGGATGCTACTTCGCGATACCGTCGAAAGCCCCATGGAGGAGTGTATAAGCGCCAGTAAACAAGGCTAGTCATCTGGCAAAACGCGAGAAAGTGGGTACCAAAATACTTGAAATAATGTACCTGTGTGAACCGGGGTAACAATATGGTGACGAGAGCGCAAACCTAAATCGCGCTAACCGCCGCTGCACTTTTTCCGATTTAGTTCGGCGGGTTGCGCATAGTGGTGTGATTGGGAGAGGTCCGAGTAAGCCGTGCAAATGATGGGATTGATCTGCACGGCTGAAGGGTCTAGTCAAAACGTCACAAAAATGGAATGGTTGTTTTTAGTTATTGGCTCTTGGCTATCGTTTGTTCTCGTCGGCAACGACTTCACTCTCTTCTGCCTCAAAAAATAAATTCGGTGGCAAGGTCACTATCAGTTCAAAGGGAATAAAGTCTGCCGATTTTGCCTGTTCGGGATGCAGTTTAACCGAGGCTTTGCCACCTTGTTCCGCTAAAAATTGCTTAACAGCATCCAGCCCAACTCCGCGGCCTGAAATATCAGTTACCGCTGCTTTGGTAGTAACACCTGGGTGGAATATGAGTTCGGCAATTTCCATAGCACTTGGCGCATCGCCTTTTTTCCATTTGCCGATTTGTATTCCTTTGGTAAAAAGCCCTTTAACATTCAGCCCACGTCCATCATCTTGCGTAGAAATGTGTAGTTCTTTGTTGGCAACTTCAGCACGAATTGAGATGGCGCCGTGCTCATGCTTCTCGGCGAGAATTCGTTCTTCCGTGCTCTCCAGCCCGTGATCAACCGCATTGCGCAGAATGTGAGAGAACACATCAATTAACAATTCCTGGGCTTTCACCTTGATGCGTACCTTGTTGGGTTCAACTGTGACTATCGGCATCTTTTTATCGAGTTGCGACGAAATAGAAGACAAAGAAGTGATGACATCTACTAAATTTTGTTCAATCGTGTTTGCGTTAATTTGACTGATATAAATTTTTAATTTCGCAATCTCTTGAGCCGCCACATAGGTCTGTATCTTGTCCATAATTGCATTGTGCATCCAAAACCCTTTGGTGCGGTTAGAGCCTGAATCTCCGCCACGGCCTAACACGCTGCGATATACGTGAGAGTATTCCGCCATGGAACTTTCCATCTGCTCTAAATCATCGAGCAATTTAGTGGGCTCCCAAGCTGCGTCGGCCGAGGCCTTTAATGTGCTGTAGGCTGACTCAATTTCATGGGCAGTATTACTTAAATGGGTAAATCCATAGGTTCTACTGTTGCCTTTAATGGTGTGCATATTTCTAAACATCAACGAAACGGCTTTATCGTTGCGGTGATCCGTGGTGCTAATCACGTCGCGAATGACCTGAATGTAGCGCAATGTGGATTCTTCAAACGCCAAATATTTCTCCGCTGACAAATTGAGGAGCTGGCCAATAATATCGAGCTGCCTTTTTTGTTCTAACGCGTCACTTTCCATTTGTTTAATTTGCGTAACATCACGTACGGATACCATTAATTTACTGACGACATCGTCCACAATGATAGGGTTCCAATCCAGCGACAGATATTTTTTACGGGCGCCAATATCAACATCGAATT
>JAYWHF010000537.1:0-7127 GCA_043777855.1 Gammaproteobacteria bacterium
AAAATATTTTTTCCTTGTCGTCCAACACCGCCATATCTATGGGTTCACCATTTTTATTCAGCACGGGGCGCACACCATTTGCCTTTTCATTCCATATTAATAATTGACGACTAAAGCTTCGATAACCACTCGCCACGCGCAAAGAAAAACCTTTTGATTGCGCTGCCATTGTCAGTTGACTCAAGGATGCTACAACACGTGGATGCAACTTAAAATTAATTTCGGGCGAAAGCACTAAGCCTGCGTCGGTTAATCCCAGCAAGAGTTCTGGCGCGATAATTTGAATGATAACTTCAGCCATGCACTTTCCCCAACAGGCAGTAACAATTCACGTTAAATTGCGATTGCAAATAATTGCGCCACTTGCTATTCATAACGCAACAAATTTGATATACCAGTTAACATTTTAATTGCGTGTAATAATTTACAGAGTAATATACAGAGCCGCAGTATATGGAAATTTGTTCGCAACAGGACCAATAATCATAACCTAGATCTCAGCGGGAATTTCATGCCAGCTCATCACAGTGAATTACTCCAGTTAAAAAACCTCGGTATGGCTTCGGTCAATATTCTTCATGCAGTTGGCATAAACACCTACGCTGACTTGCGCAACGTTGGAGCCGTTGAGGCTTATCGCCGAATTTTAGCGCGCGACATCAACGTATCAAAGGTGATGCTGTATGCCTTACAAGGCGCACTTCTCGACATCCATTGGAATGATCTCTCTCCAGACATGAAGCTTCAGTTAGTCCAAGCAGCTGAAGATGGCTATAGTGATGACCAAGAGCAAGCCATTGCATAAGCTCTACTCTGAGCAATAAAACACATATTATTTTTAGCGCTCCGCTAGACTCTACTAATCACTAGTGTGATGCTCAGCGAGGACCTATGCATTTACTGACCAAACAATCCGACGTTATTACTGACCTCGCTTTTAAATGCCGAGGGCTTACCGACGTTTTACTTGAAAACCTCCTGCCCTGCTCCTCCCCCTTAGAAATTACTAAAAGTGCTGATATTTTTGCCGACCAAGCCGCCACAAAATTGTTTCGCGTCAGGGAAGGGCAAGTATTGCAGAGTGTGCGCAACAAAATTGTTACAGTTTTCGATGAAGGCGATCTGATCGGTGTCGCTCGCTCGCTCAGTCTTAATGAAGGTACCTTCAGCTGCACGAGTACAACAATACTGATTCCCTACCAACGGGACGAGCTGATAGTTCACGTCAATACCAACACCAAACTGCAAAAAAATTGGGCCTATTACCTTATTTGTACTTTTAGCTTCTATCAACAAGCCTTAGCGCAAGAGCTGCGCGCGGAATTTCAACCGCGCGCCGGCTTCCTTCACTTTAGCGCTGGCGACGTTATTATTCGACAAGGCGACACCGCGGACCAGGTTTACACCCTACTGGAAGGAAGTGCGGATGCGCTCTGCGATAACCTAAAGGTTGGTGAAATACATACCGGTGAGATTTTCGGCGCGTTGGCCGTATTTACTCGCCAGCCGCGCATGGCAACTGTTATTGCAACCAACAATTGCATTGTACTTGCCGTTAGAAAAGATGAATTTGTAGATCTAATAGACCACCAGCCTCAAATTTGCATGAGCATAATTGAAGAAATGGCGGAAAAGATTAATCAACTCAACGGGCAGCTCCTCGCTAAAACGTCATAAAGCTATCAAACTTATCGTAGCCCAGCTCAGGCTGCGCATCCATCGCTAGCCCCGAGCAGGGCATTTATCGATGCCTCGCTTTCTTTCACTCGTTGCTCATTGAATTTCGCCAAACTGAACCTATATAGACACTAAGCAGTCATATCTTGGCGTGCTAATACACCATTATTTTATTTTGAGGAGTAATCATTGTGCAGCGCATCGCCTTGTTCGTACTAACTAACCTAGCCATCATGATCGTCGCAGGGGTTGTTCTTAATGTGTTGGGTGTCGGCAAGTTCATTAGCCACGGCCAATTGAACCTGCAAAGCCTCTTTATTTTTTGCGCCGTGTTTGGTTTCGTAGGTTCATTTATCTCCCTATTTATCTCCAAGTGGATGGCAAAACGCACTATGGGAGTTGTATTAGTGGAAAGCCCACGCAACGCCGATGAACAGTGGCTTGTCAACACGGTGGCCGAGCTTGCGCAGAAAGCGGGTATTAAAACACCTGAAATTGGCATTTTTCCAGCGCAAGAGTCTAACGCGTTTGCAACAGGATGGAATCGCAATGCCGCTCTGGTTGCCGTGAGTTTAGGGATGTTACAGCGCTTCGAACGCGATGAAGTGCGCGCGGTGCTCGCGCATGAAATCGGCCATGTCGCCAACGGAGACATGATAACCCTCAGCCTTATTCAGGGGGTTGTAAATACGTTTGTGATGTTCTTCGCGCGTATCATCGGGTTCGTTGTCGACAAAGCGCTCTCAGGCAACAACGGGCGCGAAAGTGGTACGGGCATAGGTTTCTACATCGCAACTTTTGTGGCGGAAATCGTCCTAGGATTTCTTGCATCAATGCTAGTCGCCGCTTTTTCCCGCTACCGGGAGTTCCGTGCCGACGAAGCCGGTGCAAACCTAGGCGACAGAAACGCCATGATCAGGGCGCTCCAGCGTTTGCAAGTAGAATCCGGTCAAGGCCCAAGCGCCATGCCCGCGAGCATGCAGGCCTTTGCAATAAGTGGTGGCGTGGGTCGATTATTTGCGAGCCACCCACCCCTTGAGGTCCGTATTCAGGCCCTGCGCGATGGCGCTAATAGCCCAGACGCTCTGCGCAAAAGCCTTTCATAAAAGCCTTTCTTAAGAGACAGCGAGCGCTAAAAATGAAATGGTTATCTGGATTAGCACTGACGGTATTGGCCGCCGCAGGCCCCTCAGCCCATGCAGCGCTTGAGTTTGCCACCGACGACGAACGCAATAGCATGCAGATTTTTGAGCATGCCCGCCCGAGCGTGGTATTTGTTACCAACCAACAGCTCATGCGCGACCCACGCTCCTACGACTTAATGTCGGTTCCTGCCGGCAGCGGCACCGGCTTTGTTTGGGGCGAACAGGGATACATAGTTACCAATTATCACGTTGTTCAAAATGCTAACAAGGTAATGATCACCCTGCAGGACCAGTCCGCCTGGCCCGCCGAAGTGGTGGGTTTGGCGCCGGAGCGCGACTTAGCCGTACTCAAAATTACCGCACCGAAAGAAAAATTAACTGCTTTGACCTTGGGGGATTCCAGCCAGCTTTCCGTCGGCCGCAAAGTCTTAGCAATTGGCAATCCCTTCGGGCTCGATGCTACCTTAACTACCGGAGTGGTAAGCGCTCTCGGACGCGAAATCGAGTCACCCAATCAACGCAAAATTAGTGGAGTCATCCAAACGGATGCCGCCATCAACCCCGGCAATTCCGGCGGGCCCCTGCTGAACTCCCTCGGCCAACTCATCGGTGTAAACACGATGATTTACAGCCCCAGCGGTGCTAGTGCTGGTATTGGCTTTGCGATTCCCGTCAACACCTTGAAAGATGTTATCCCGCAACTTATCAAACATGGGCGGATTATTCGTCCGGTCGTTGGCTTTGAACCCGCGCCTGATCAATGGACCGCCCAGAGCGGCATTGAAGGCGTTGCAATTTTGCGTGTATTTGCTAACACCCCGGCACAGCAAGCAGGCCTGCAAGGAATTATGCGGAACTCTTGGGGGCAACTCGTCTTGGGCGACGTGGTTGTTGCCATTGGCGACAAACTCACTCCCAACAACGATCAACTCATGAGCGCACTGGAAAACCATAAGCCTGGCGATAGCGTAGAACTTCATGTCGTCCGCGCGGGGAAAGTCATCAAGCGCCAGCTAACCTTGATCGCTCCAAGCCAGAAGTAAACCTTGAGGGGTATTCGTTTGCGCTGGGCGTACACTCTCTAGCATCACCTTCGATATCTCCGACAGTACTATTTTGCCCAAGCTACCGCCACAACCTTGCGTTAGATACAGGTTCGATAGATACAGCGTCGATTGATAGAACATATCGGAGAGCCTATTGGCAGAGAATTTATTCCTAAAGAGCGACGCCTATGGCTCGCACAATTCATCCGATCAAGCACTAGCACAGAGTAATCGCATCATGAATAATTTCAGCTTTCATAACCCAACAAACATTGTTTTCGGTGAAGGTCAGATCAAGACACTTGTTAATTTATTGCCGCCTAACGCTCGCATTCTCTTCACCTATGGCGGGGGCTCCATCAAAAACAACGGTGTGTACGACCAAGTGAAGAGTGCTCTTAAAGGTAGAATCTATTTTGAATTTTCAGGCATAGAACCTAATCCGCATTACGAAACTGCTTTGCAGGCCGTCACACTCGTTAAAGAGAAGCAGATTGACTTCTTGCTCGCGGTTGGTGGAGGGAGCGTCATAGATGCAACAAAGTTTATTGCAGCTGCGAGCCAGTTTGACGGTGATCCTTGGGATATTCTTGCAAAACATGTACCCCTAAAAAGTGCTTTGCCGATTGGCTGCGTATTGACGCTTCCCGCTACTGGCACAGAGAGTAACGGCAACTCAGTAATCACCAAATTTTCGACGCATGAAAAACTCGCCTTCGGCAGCGCGCTCGTATATCCGCAATTTGCAATACTCGACCCGACAACGACTTACACCTTGCCAGCACGCCAAGTTGCCAACGGCGTGGTGGATGCGTTTGTCCACATCATGGAGCAATACCTCACCTATCCCGCCAACGCTAAAGTGCAAGATCGTTTCGCTGAAGGTTTATTATTGACCTTGATAGAGGAGGGCCCAAAAATATTAACGCATCCAAACGACTACGCCATTCGCGCCAATGTTATGTGGGCTGCAACTATGGCGCTCAATGGATTAATTGGTGTTGGCGTACCGCAGGATTGGGCTACGCATGCTCTCGGTCATGAAATTACGGCGCTGCATGGGCTCGATCATGCGCAAACCTTGGCGATCGTTTTACCTGCATTAATGAATCAACAACGCTCTACAAAGCGCGAAAAAATTATTCAGTATGGAAAACGGGTATGGGCCTTAGATGACACCGATGAAGAAAAATTAATAACCCATGCTATCGCCAAAACCAAAGAATTTTTCGAACAAATGGGTACGCCAACAACTTTCACCGGTTACGGAATAGCCGACACTAAGGTCTCAACGCTGGTAGAAAAGTTAGTGCAACACAACTCACTGCCTATTGGCGAACATAAAGATATTACGTCAGAAATCGCCGCCAAAATCCTGACAGCAGCGGCTTAACATAATCACATTAAACACCGACCAATAAGCGCGCCGGTTTAGAAACTAAGGTAAACTTCCGCGCTTAGTGTTTGGTCCACTTGCAAGCTTTTAATTAGCAAAAAAATACCAAAAAATCTAATTACATCCTACCCATCTCCTGTGCGAAATCACTATGCCCCCTCAATCGAATCGCCTTTCACGTGAAGGTATTTTTTTACTACTTGGCTTGGGTTTTGGTTGGGGCTTAAATTGGCCAATCATGAAATATATTATTGCTGAAGTGCCACCATTAACCTTTCGTGGCTTTTGCCTATTTGTCGGTGGTCTGGGTATTTTAGGAATAGCGCGCTATAACAAACTACCGATAAAAATCCCCAAAGATTATGTGCTTAAAACACTTTTCATTTGCGGGCTTAACATAGTAGCTTGGAATGTCATGGCGACCTTCGGCCTTGCACTTTTGCCCGCAGGACGAGCGGCGCTATTGGGTTACACCATGCCTATTTGGACAGTACTCATGTCAACATGGATGCTGCGCGATCGCTTTAGTGGGCATGTCGTCATCGCACTATGCTTAGGTGTACTTGGAATTGTTTTGTTAATGAGCGAATCACTCATCCATTGGGCGCATGAGCCGTTAAGCGCATCACTTTTAACCGGGGCCGCGCTTATGCTTGCCGCTGCTTGGTGCTGGGCAATTAGTACGATACTAATGAAACGCTGGAACATTCCTCTCAACACAGTTGCACTGACTGGTTGGCTACTATTACTGGCCAGTGTTCCAATTTTAATTGCGGCCTATTGGATTGATGGAGTTCCTCAACACCTGCCATCAACACTGCGCCTATGGGGTCTTGTCTATAATGTGTTGATCGGCTTTATGTTTTGCTATTGGGCCTGGGTAAAACTGGTTACGCTGGTACCGGTAAGTGTTTCATCACTTTCATCGTTGATTACTCCTGTGATTGGTGTTATTTCCGGAATTTATTTACTCGGCGAACAGCCAGACGCGATGGAATGGTGCGCAGCGGCTCTGATTTTAAGTGCGGTTGCCGTGGTTAACGTGGCTCCAGCAAATTCTCGGAAAAACACACTTTAAGCGCCGCAAGTAACATAGTTTTTCTACACCTTGGATCTTTGCAAAAAAATAAGCATTTTTTAGTAAAATACAGAAACAAAACAATTTTACTTAGACGAAGTGGGCGTTTTTTTCAATTCGCGTTAACTCACTTCACTGAGAGTGGTAGTGACCTAATACCTGCGACAGGTAAAAAGATGATTATCTTGTGATACTTTCGTGAGGATTGAAGTTTTTACTGCGCGCAAGCTAACGGTGTCAAACCTAACCACATAGAACTCTAACGTGAAAAAACGTTAATCGAGGGCGTAATCAAGGGCTTAGTAGCGCTAGCCTTCAGCCCAATACTTTTCGCTGGAACCTACAAAGCCGAAGTCGTCAATAGCAACTGTGCCCGGGCCGACAGGAAAGAATGAAGGTTTTAATGCCATGCGAGATGACACACCGAGCGCTGAAACAAAATGATTTCTCGCTCATCTACACAGAACACCTATTCCTTAGCACACAAGGGCTCTCTATGTATCTCGCTTCAGCTAACCCGATAAACCCTGCCAAGCCGCGCCGTTTTTTGGTTGTTGAGGACGAACTGGACCTCGCCAATTTAATCCAATTACATTTACAAGACTTTCGCGCCGATATTACGCATGTAGATCGCGGCGATCTGGCATTGCAAAAAGCGCTAACAGAGCAGTGGGATCTAGTGATTTTAGATTTACGTTTACCCGGCATGGATGGCCTGGACGTGTGTCGGGAAATGCGCAGCAACGGCGTGGAGTGCCCAGTGATGATGCTCACCGCGCGCACAA
>JAYWHF010000538.1:0-7111 GCA_043777855.1 Gammaproteobacteria bacterium
TGACGGAAGCGCAGCTCGATCGTGTTGGTTGTTTCCAATATTCTCCCGTCGAAGGTGCTAAAGCTAATGAGCTTCCAGACCCTGTGCCAGACGCCATCAAGCAAGAACGCTACGATCGCTTTATGCAGTTGCAACAAGGTATTTCTACTGAACGCTTGAAATTAAAAGTAGGGCAGACTCTCCAAGTGTTGATTGATGAAGTCGATGATGAAGGCGCTATCGGCCGCAGTTTTGCGGATGCACCGGAGATCGATGGCTGTGTCTATTTGAATGGTGAAGACGATGTAAAGCCCGGAGATGTAGTTAGTGTGCTGATTGAGCACTCTGATGAATATGATCTCTGGGGTACTAAAGTAGGTTAGTAGATTGCAAAGTCTTAGCGCTAGTCGGGAGTTAATTCGGCGTGAGTATTGTTAATTCCAGCAAGGCAGGGTTAGGTTACCTGATTGGAGCAAAACCGCTTCGATATGCCGTTTATGTTGTGACAGCATTGTTGCTTCTTTATGCGGCACTTTCCTATACGTTAGTGCCGTATTTTTTGTCGGAACTACTAAAAAATAATTACGGGCAAGTAACGGGGCATCAGCTGCAATTGGGCGAGGTAAAGTTCGATCCCTTTGAAGCCCGGCTGACGATTCATCATCTGAAAGACTCAGCTACCTTGTGGCAGGCTCAGAACATTACGATTGACGTGGAATTAATGCAATCTATTTGGCAGTCGGCTCTCGTTGTTCGCGGCGTTAATGTCCAGCAGCTTGTTGCAAATCTTAAACAAGATGAAAGTGGTTTGTGGAACTTCGATGACGTTTTGAAGCATGTAGCCGCTGCAGATAAAAAAGCCGTTGAAAAGAAATCATCCGCTAAAAATACGCCCGTATTAATCAGGAGTGTTGTGATCAGTAATGCGGCCATTCACTCGAATGTGCTCGCGTTGAATAATTTATCATTAGCGATAGAACCTCTTAGCGTGACATTGAAAAATATCGACCTGCGCGGGAAAAGCCTTGCTGCATTATCGTTGAGTGCGAAGATTAATAAATTCAGCTCTTTAAACATTACGGGAACTATTGACCT
The DNA here is from genome assembly GCA_043777855.1 of Gammaproteobacteria bacterium. Taxonomy (GTDB): domain Bacteria; phylum Pseudomonadota; class Gammaproteobacteria; order Pseudomonadales; family Cellvibrionaceae; genus Cellvibrio. The sequence goes on from JAYWHF010000538.1 coordinate 1,075, forward strand.
GCAAAGCTTTCAGTCTGAATTGGATCTCGACATTACATCCATTCCTTTTACTTGGTTTAATGCGTCGTTAACGCCATATGTTGCCCTTGAGGTGCTTGACGGCTTTATCGACACGCAATCGCACCTTTCAATAGCTGCTAATGGTCAGAAAAATATTCTCACAAGTGGCGCTTTGCGAGATTTAAAGCTGCGCCCAGCGAATGTCGAGCAAGATGTTATTAAGTGGAAAAATTTGTCTTGGCGTGCGGCAGCAATTGCCATAGACGAAAAGTCTGCCAAGTTCCCTCTGGTCAGCTTGGATGAGTTTGACGGTCAATTTATTATTCATAAAGACCGCACGAATAATCTGCAAGCCATACTTCTAAAATCGACGGTAGCGGATTCCACACCGTCAACTGCTTCTGGTGCTGTTGCAAATCCTCCTGAAAACGCGGTTGCGTCTTGGCGCTTTGCGATTGATCGCGTCGCTATTAATAATGCCGCTATAGGTTTCTATGATCAGTCGTTAACGCCGTCTTTTATGGTAATTGTTCAGCAGTTTTCAGGCGATATTTTGAATATTGCGAGTGATGAACAACAAGTTGCAAAAATCAACTTGTCAGGCAATGTGGATGGAACTTCTCCGGTACGGTTAAGCGGTGAGATGATGCCGTTTATGGCCTTACCGCAAGCAGATGTTTTATTGAGTTTGGAGAAAATAGATATGGGCTCGCTGTCTCCCTATTCCGCTGAGTATGCAGGGTGGCGAATTAAAAAAGGTTTGTTAAGCGTAGATTTGCATTACCGTTATGAAAAAGGCCTTATCCTTGGGAAAAATCATGTCGTAATTGATCGCTTGGTTTTTGGTGAAAAAATTCGCAGCCCTCGTGCAATCGATATTCCTTTGCGTCTCGGCCTTGCGTTGCTTACCGATGAAAATGGCATCGCCATTTTAGATGCTGAAATCTCTGGTGATCCTAAGAGCCCTGCATTTAACGTGGGTGCATTGGTGATTCGGGTGTTGCGTAATACGTTCAAAAAAATCATTTCCTCTCCTTTCAAATTTTTAAGTAGTTTGATTCACAGCGATGAAGATCTGGGGCGCGTTGAATTTTCTTATGGCGAATCGCAGTTAGGCGAACAGTCCATTAACAAATTAAAACTGTTAAATGAAGCCTTGAAGAAGCGGCCTGCGATGCATTTGAATATTCAAGGTATTTATGATGTGGTGACCGATACTAAAGCATTGCAAGAAGAGCAGTTGAAAAGTGAGTTGCAGAAGCAAGGTCTTACCGCTGAAGATATTCGAAGCCGTGGCGTTGTTTGGCAGAAAATGTTGACGAATTATTATCAGTCACAGGGGCTAAACAATATTGGCGCTACTTTGCAGGGAATGTTTCACGAGTTGGCGGCGTTGCAAACAGTTTCTCCGGAGCGTTTGGCCAAACTTGCACATGAGCGCGCGTTGGCTGTTAAACAGCATATGGTTTTACAGCTTGGTATTGCTAGCGATAAACTGCTGTTAATGTCTGACGTAAATTGTGTGCTTTCGCGGAAGTGCTCCGGTAGCGCGGCTATCTTTACCTTGGAAAATTAACGAAGTTGTTCTAATCTCAATAGTCTGCGAGTGTTTTATGGAAAAAATTGTTCACTATCCTCTAGAGAAACGCTTTGTATTAGTGTTCGATGATGTTGAAGCTTTTTTACAATACGAGCTCATATCCAAGCGTAACGCCGATACTAAGGTTATAGATTTTACACGTACGTTCGTACCCCCAGAATTCAGAGGTAAAGGATTTGCTGAGCAGTTAGTGCGCGCTGGAGTAAAGTGGGCGAAAGAACAGGGTTATGAAATGCGAGCCAGTTGTTCGTATGCCGCTAAATTTATCTGTTAAGGGGTTTTATTGTCGACAACTACAGCTAAAAGAGATCGTGTTATGCAAGCATCGCAGAAAATTCACGGCTTTACGTTCTACGGTTTTACGTTAATAGAGATGCTCGTTGTAGTGGCGATTATTGCGATCTTAAGCGTTCTGGCGCTGCCCGCAGCGGAGCCAAAAGTTGCGCGTGCGCAAGTGTTGGAATCGCTGGAGTTAATTGATGAGTACAAAAAAAGTGTGGCAGTTTATTTTAAGGCAACACTCAACTTTCCAAAAGATAATCTTGAGGCTGGAATTCCTAAAGCAGAATTCTTGATCGGGAATTATGTTGATAAAATTGACCTGCTGCAGGGAGCGTTTCGTATCCATTTTGGCAGTAAGGCGCATGCTACGCTCAAAGATAAGACGCTGACAGTAAGGCCTATTGTTGTTAAAGGGTCGCCAGAAAGTCCTATGTCGTGGGTGTGTGGTTATTCAGCCATTCCAGAGGGAATGCTAGCGTCTAGCCTTGATAGAACTACAGCCGATCCAAAGTTCCTTCCGACTTATTGCAGATCCTTAATCGTAAAATGAAAAAATTTATTCTGTTTGCAGTGGTATTAGCCTTATTTCAATTTCGGCATCAAATCATTGATACTTTTAGCCCGCCACCTGACTTTTCAGCCATGCATCCAGAAGGTGTGGTTCTTTACGCAACCTCATGGTGCGGCTATTGCAGGTTAACGCGTGAGTTTTTTGTTGACAATAAAATTCCGTTTGTTGAGTACGATATTGAAACGTCCGAGGAGGGTAAGGCCCAGTATAATCGCTTGCGGGGCAACGGCATCCCGTTGGTGGTGATTCACGGTAATGTCATCGGCGGTTACGATCCCGATGAAATGAAGCGCTTGTTGCGCTTTTAGGTTAAGCCCATGCCTTAAAACAAAAAAAGAGGGATGGGGTTTCTGCTCAGGTTTCTACTCAGGTCTCTACTCAGCGTGAATACTGGATTTATCTGGGTGCCTGCCACGCGGGCAAGCACGACAAAAAACTATCAGTTATCGATACGATATCATTCGTACATGCAAAGGTAAGAAGTTTCAACGTCTGCTGTGACTTTAAAGCGTTGATTTGCCGCGACTATGAACGTTTGACCCTGCTTGAATGTTTCAGCCGCATTACTGCCCGGTAATACCACAGTCAGGCTACCGCTCACGACGGTCATGTACTCTTTCTGGCTGGTTCCAAACTCGTAGGTGCCCTTGGCCATTACGCCGATCGTAGCGGGCAATGTCTCAGTGTGAAATGCGATTGATTTTACGGCGCCGTCGAAGTATTCGTTAACGTTAAACATGTTGTCTCTCCGATAAGTGTTGAATCTAATGGTCTGTCTGAGGGTGATTGGCGAAGCGTCAGTGGGTAGACTTTTGGTTGTTTCATACCGAATAGATAACCGATAATTTAAAGTCTAGGCGCACAAAAAAGGCCGCATTTGTATGCAGCCTTTTCGGGAACTTTACGATAACTTGTTCAGTAACTTTACGATAACTTGTTCAGTAATTTGGCTCCGCCTGCTGGACTCGAACCAGCGACCCAATGATTAACAGTCATTTGCTCTACCGACTGAGCTAAGGCGGAACGGTAACTTCCTAGTCGGAAGAGGTGCGCATGATATAGGTGGGGGTTTGGTTGGTCAACCCTCTGTTTAAAAAAATCATAGGGATAGGCTTGATTGGCTAGTAAATCCACCAGCGGTATGTGCTTGATCTTTGGTGCAGCCCCTCCTTTAGCTAGTCGTTAAAAAATGCGTAATTCTAAGACTTTAAAACTTTTATTCTGGGCAAGGCAGTTCACGGTTTTAAAATGTGATCGCGCTTTTTTTTCGAGTGGGATAAATTGATTAACGACGAAATAAGCCACGCCGTCAAAAGCCAATAAGCGCTTTGTGTTGAGCAGGAATTTATCGGTTAAGTCGCCATCTATACTGAAGCCTTGATGAAAGGGAGGGTTACATAAAATCAAATCAAAGCGTCTATCAATGCTCGCTCCTGCATCACTCGCTACGATCTCTGCTGGCAATTGAAAATGCACAGAGTTGCGATGGGCACTAATTAATGCGGCGGCATTGTTATCTGTTAATGTACGATGTTTAATCGGCAAGTATTGGCTGGCAATACTTAAAAATCCATAACCGCAACCCAAGTCTAAGCAGCTCTCGTAGGATGTGACCTGTTCTGCCAACAAGCTGCTGATTTCGTCAATCAAAAAGGCGCTACCTTCATCTATTTTGTTCCATCCAAATTGACCGGGCTTGCTAAAAATTAATTGATTATTAAAGCGAGCAATTTCACGTAATTCAGTGTAGTTACTGTCCTCAACTTTCGCGGTGGGGTGACCTGATGAAAGGGTGTTCTTGCACAGGTAGCTGGAGTAGCTGGCTCCGTCTTTTTGAATTTTTTTTTCACATGCTAGTAGCGTACAGGCTTTTTCGATATAAGTTTTTATTCCCTCACTTTTTTGGCCGCATAAATATAAAGTACCTAGGGGTTTAAGGACGCGTAGAACTTGATTGATGAGGTGGTGAACAACCGCTTTTTCCTTCGATATACGATAAAAAAAATTGTCGACACTATTGTCAGCAATGCCTCCAAGATCAAAGTCATTGAATTGGCTGTTAAAACCTATTTGCGTTGCTTTCTCGGCTAGGTCCCAGCGGTTACTGATCAATAGCGGTTTGGCTGGCCAGTCATGAGCGTCCGTCACCTCATGCAATATATTTTCGTCGCAGCACCATAAGTTGTTGCCGGTTTTGCATTCTTGGATTTGTTGCACGATCCATTGGTTTGACCGGTCAGTCATTATTTCAACCTTTTAGCGAAAGCCGGAAATTTCGATGTCAGTCAGCGCTCGATACTCGCCGGGGCTGAGTTGGTTATCCAGTGTAATATTGCCGATACGCTCGCGATGCAGTGCTAGCACTCTATTGCCGACAGCGGCAAACATCCGTTTTACTTGGTGATATTTTCCTTCTTGGATTTCTAAGCGTGCTTGATGGGAGCTTATCAGGGTTAGCTGCGCAGGCAGTGTTAATTTAGACTCGCCATGCAGCATTATGCCTGCGTTAAAGATGCTCGCCGTAGCTTCGCTGATGGGGTCTGCAGTGGTAACACAATAGCATTTGTTGCACGATTTTTTGGGTGACGTTAGTAGATGATTCCATTGTCCGTCGTCAGTGATTAACACGAGTCCTGTAGTGTCCAAGTCTAAGCGCCCCGCAATTTGTAGGCTGTCCTTGCGCGGTAGATCAATGAGATCGAGGACCGTAGCGTGTTCACCGTCTGTGTTGGCGCAAACGTAGCCAGCCGGCTTGTAAAGCATGAGGTAACGCGTTTGAATTGACTCAATGGTTTTATCGCTTAACCTAACAACGTCCGTTTCGTTCATGATGGCGTTCGTTTTATTGACACGCTCGCCGTTACACGTGACGAGTCCTCTTTTTATCGCAACGTGAATCAATGAGCGGCTTAGTGCTGAGTTGTTGCCGATAAATTTGTCAATGCGCATGATTATTCTTGCCGGTTTTTTGTTACAAGACTCCTGCTGCTAGTCTTAGGGTTGATCTCCCAATGGGTTTTTTTTACCGCATTTTTTAACGTTTAGACAATTCATTTAATCTGTGAGTGTTTAGTGCGTTGATTTTTTTCCGCAGAGTCGACGGTTTGATAAATTAAGGTGTTGATGGTCATTGGCCCGACTCCGCCGGGTACAGGTGTATAGGCCGCTACACGGTTCAGCAATGGTGCCAGTTCGATATCGCCTACTCCGCCGGGGTGGTAGCCGGCGTCGATAACAATTGCACCATCTTTAATCCATTCTGCTTTAATAAACTCAGGTTTACCCACGGCGCCCACAACAATATCCGCTTGCTTGATAAGTTCCGACAAATTTTGTGTGTGTGAGTGGCAAACAGTTACGGTGGCATTTGCATTTAGTAACATCAGCGCCATAGGTTTTCCCAGAATAGGGCTGCGGCCAACAACAACCGCGTGCTTACCGGTTAGTTCAATGCTGTAAGCTTCTAGCAGCCGCATGATTCCCTTTGGTGTTGCGCAGCCGAAAGCTTCCTCGCCCATACTCATACGACCAAAACCGAGGCAGGTTACACCGTCAACATCTTTCTCCGCGCTTATAGCATCAAA
>JAYWHF010000539.1:0-2563 GCA_043777855.1 Gammaproteobacteria bacterium
GTAGATGTCTTGCCTGCAGGCCATTTGCCACAAACTCGTACGGTAAAAGGTTCAAATATGTGTCGTATTGCTATTTTGCACGGCTTGCCCAGACGCGCCCTTCGTTAGGTTATCGATAACCGACAACACCACCACTGTAGCGCGATTTTGTGGGCGCAAAATAGCAATACGACACATATTTGAACCTTTTACCGTACGAGTTTGTGGCAAATGGCCTGCAGGCAAGACATCTACAAAGGGCTCGTTCGCATAGCGTTGCTCGTATAAGGACTGCAGATCAGGGCAGTTAGTTGCATCGAGAAGGTTAGCGTAAAGTGTTGCGTGAATGCCGCGCACGATGGGCAGTAAATGCGGCACAAAAGTGAGCGATACCGGCTTGGCGCCCACGGGCTGAACATCACTCAAACCCTGCTCAATTTCTGGCAAATGACGATGCCCAGCAGCGCCGTAGGCCTTAAAACTATCTGTTATTTCTGAGAGTAAATTATCGATTTTGCCCTGACGTCCCGCACCGCTGGCGCCGCTGGCCGCATTCGCGATTAAATGCGCTGGATCGACCAAGTTATTCTCTATCAAGGGTAAAAAACCAAGCTGAGTCGCCGTTGGATAGCAGCCGGGGCAGGCAATGAGTTTGGCGGTGCGTATCTGAGCACGGTTAACCTCAGGCAACCCGTATACGGCAGATCTGACTAGCTCTGGCGCTCCGTGAATTTGGCCGTACCATTTTTCCCACAACGCGACGTCACGAATCCTAAAATCGGCTGAGAGGTCAATAATCCGCGCCTTTGTTTGCATGAGTGCAGGCATCAGGTTCTGCGCTACGCCGTGAGGCGTCGCAAAAAACACAACATCCAGCGTGCTGAGCAGCGCAACGTCTGGCTCAGTGAACGCTAAATCGACATGGCCACGCAAACTCGGATACATTTCCGCCACCTTGACTCCAGCCTCGGCTCGCGACGTTATGACCGTCACTTCAACGTTGGGATGTTTGGCCAGCAGCCGAAGCAACTCAACACCGGTGTAACCTGTACCGCCAACAATGCCTGCCTTAATCACATCTAACCCCTTCATTTGCTTAATCAATAACTTATGAGCTATGTTGTCCACTCAATGGATCCCATCGCCAACCGCTCACCATAATATGAGCCTTGCCGCTAAACCGAAAGCAAAAATATGATCTTCTCTGCCGTCAGGCGCAAACGCTCATCAACAACTACACCAGAACACTCGCGAGCAGAGCGCTGGCGCGACCAATTAGCTGAGCATGATGCCGTACCCCAGCCCTCCATTTTAGGATTGCTTACCGGTATTCTAGCGGGGGCCGTAATCGTCATTTTTCGCCTGCTGGTCGAGATACCCTTAACCGAAAACTTCGAAGCACTCAGTAAAATAGGGCACTTTGGGCTACCGGTGCTAGGCGCTATCGTATTGGGTGGAATAGTTGGCATTATTGCCAATCAACTTATGCCAAACTCCGCCAGTGTCGTTGAGCTTTATGTCATTTTGTAATCTTATGTCATTTTGTAAATGGGGGCGATGGTGTTGGCGTGCTTAACGACGAAGCAGGTATTTCGTTGCACAGGATTGTTTCAAACATTGTTACTAGCAAATCGGAAATTATGTCTAGCTACCAACAACCCGGCCTGGGTATTGTCACGCGGGAACGTATTAACGATTATTACAAACTCTAATCCTACTCATGCAAGAGAATTTATGCTCTGGATAAAAGCGTTCCACATTATTTCTGTAATCACTTGGTTTGCCGCACTATTTTATTTGCCCCGCCTGTTTGTCTACCACAGCATGAGCGAAGATAAGATCAGCCGTGATCGATTTAAAATTATGGAACGTAAACTGCTGCGCGGGATTGCAAATCCGTCGATGATAGCGGTGTATATTTTTGGTGGCTGGATGAGTTATTTAAACTGGAATTATTACTCCAGCCAAACATGGTATTGGTGCAAATTAGCATTAGTGGCCATGGTCACTATTTACCACCACGCTTGCATTGCCTATTTCAAACAACTACACGACGACAAGTGCGATAAAAGTCATATTTTTTTCCGCTGGTTTAATGAGTTCCCAGTGCTATTGCTAGTGGGAATTGTCATTTTAGTCGTCGTAAAACCATTTTAATTTCCAGGAGGTCATCATGTTATACGCCATCACAGACACACCACTCATGCCCAACGAAAAACTGTTCACCGGCGTAGAAGCCGCCCTTAAAGGCGGCTGCAAGCTGGTGCAGTATCGCGACAAATCAAACAATACGGAGAAACGCTTAGCTGATGCTATGCGGTTATTAAACTTGTGTGATGATTACTCTGCTTCGCTGATCATTAATGATGACGCACAATTAGCCCACCAAATAAATGCTCACGGGGTTCATGTAGGCCAGCGCGACGGCGACGTAAAAGCAGCGCGTGAATTATTAGGCGTGGACGCAATCATCGGCGTAACCTGCCACAACTCTTTGGAGCTTGCAGAAAAAGCCGTCAAGGATGGCGCAAACTATATCGCCTTTGGACGTTTTTTTTCGTCGCACACAAAACCCTTTGCAAAC
>JAYWHF010000540.1:0-7096 GCA_043777855.1 Gammaproteobacteria bacterium
GCCACTTTTCTGTTTAACCTATTTAATCTATACACTGAGAATCGGTGGGGTTAAACTCGTCAGCTGCTACCTAAAACACGCTGTTTTTGAACCGTGCCGGCATGCCGACCAAGCCATACTTGCAACGCCCGATGACACAGCCGGCATGATCGACGCCGCTGTCAGCGCGGCGCTAAAAAGTGATGTGGCTTTAGTGGTGGTTGGCGATAACGAAGCAACCTCGCGCGAGGGCTGGGCGGAAAGTCATTTGGGTGATCGATCGGATTTGACGTTACTTGGCGAACAGCAAGCCTTAGTTGATGCAGTCTTGGCGACCGGTAAGCCAACCATTGTGTTAATGAATAACGGCCGACCTTTGGCAATTACAAAAATTGCTCACAGCGTTCCGGCCATTATTGAAGGTTGGTATTTGGGGCAAGAAGCGGGTAGAGCCGTTGCGCGAGTTATTTTTGGAGATGTCAATCCCGGCGGAAAATTACCCGTTAGCATTGCGCGCTCGGTGGGCCAGTTACCGGTGTATTACAACTACAAACCCTCGGCGAAGCGTGGCTATGCCTTCGGAGAAGCCGAACCTCTCTATCCTTTTGGATTCGGGCTTAGCTATACGCAATTCGCCTATTCAGATTTCCGAATCCACAAGGTGTCGGCAAAGCCCGGCGAAAAGGTTGGAATCAGTGTAAAAATTACCAATACCGGTAAGCGCGCAGGTGATGAAGTTGTTCAGCTTTATGTGCGGGATACTGTCGCCAGCATGACGCGTCCGGTAAAAGAACTTAAAGGCTTTAAACGTCTTCGCCTCAAGGCACAGGAATCTCGTGTAGTTACTTTTGACCTAGCCGTTAATCAATTGGGCTTTTATAGCAGCGACTTACGTTATGTGGTGGAGCCCGGCGTGATCAGCGTGTTGATCGGCAGTTCGTCGGCGGATATTCGCGCCCAAGGAGAATTTTCCATTGCCGATGATGCACACGGCGCTAGCCCCCAGAAAGCATTTTTCAGTGAGGTCAGGGTTGCGCAAAAATAGAATCTGATTAACGGTGGTTGGGTTGCTATCGGTCGGGTTGTTGTGGTTTTAGAGTGAAGTGGTCGATGGCGTTTAAAGGGTAGCTATGGTAATTTTGGGGCTGTCATAAACCATACACGACTTTGTGCTAGGTCGTTTCTATCGTCGTTTCTATAAATGTAAGGATGTCATTGTGAAATCTCTCATCGCTACCCTCTCAACATTTCTATCAGCACGTTCCAATCGGCCCCGTAAAATCGGGGTGTCAGTTCTAGGGTTAACTATGCCGATACTAATGCTCCTCACCCTCAGCAATTGTGGCGGTGGCGGAGGCTCTTCGCGCGTGCCGCCAGAGCGGATAAAAAACGCGTGGCAGTCAGGCGTGTTTAAAGATGCGAGTACCTTTGTGAATCGTTGTGTTAATCCTCGTGCTGGTATAGATAAAATTACCAATGCAAGTTACCCCGATATGTTGGGAACTATCTTAGAGGAGAACAACTTTTTGCGTTCCTGGAACAATGACACTTATCTTTGGTACAACGAAGTTGTCGATGTGGACCCCGCTAAAGATGATGTGCCTACCGAGTATTTTGATAAGTTAAGAACAACGCAAAAAACGGCATCCGGAAAAGATAAAGATAATTTTCACTTTTTTTATAAAACAGCCGTTTGGGACGGGCTTATAAACGCGGGTGTCGATACAGGTTATGGCGTTGAGTGGGCATGGATTAAAGGTGATGCTCCTGACCGAAATGTTGTTGTTGCCTACACTGAAGTAGGTTCACCTGCTGCGACTGCAAATTTACTGCGAGGTGCAAAAATAATATCAATTGATGGTGCGGATTTTGTTAATGGAAATGACGTAGCCACGTTAAACGCAGGTTTATTTCCGGCAGATAATGGTGAGCGTCATGTGTTTGTTGTTCAGGATTATGGGTCAAATACAACGCGCGAAGTGGTACTGGTTTCGGCTGAAGTGATCAAAACTCCCGTGCAAACCGTTAAAACTATTGACACACCCAACGGTAAGGTCGGGTACTTTCTTTTTAACGATCACCTCAAAACGGCAGAGCAGGGTTTAATTGACGCGGTTAATCAGCTTCAAGGCGTTAACGATTTAGTGTTGGATGTTCGCTACAACGGCGGTGGTTATTTATATATCGCCAGTCAGCTTGCTTACATGATTGCGGGTGACGATGCAACTCGTGATAAAACCTTTGAAACAACCATTTTTAATGATAAATATAAAACGAAGGATTTTTTTGGTAATCCCTTAACGCCTAGGCCATTCTTTGATACGTCATCGGAAAATGTAAAGTTACCCACGTTGAATTTAAAGAAAGTGTTTGTAATAACGTCAAGTGACACTTGCTCAGCGAGCGAGGCGATTATTAACGGTTTGCGCGGCATTAATGTTGAGGTTATTCAAATTGGCGCCAAGACCTGTGGTAAACCTTATGGCTTTTATGGGCAAGATAATTGCAGCAATACCTATTTTACGATTCAGTTTAAAGGAGTAAATGATAAGGGGTTTGGTGAGTATTCCGATGGCTTTTCACCGGCCAAGTCTGGCGAGTCGGATAATGGGGAGGATATTATTAAAGGCTGTAATTTGGGAGATGATTACTCGCATCTGTTGGGCGACCCGGCTGAATTGAATTTAGCAACGGCGCTGAATTACCGCGCTACGGGTTCTTGTGATTTGCCTGTTGCGTCGACAAGTTTAAAAATGGAGAAGCTCTCTGGCGAAAATTACCTCGGGGTAAGCGGTACCGTTAATAAAGGGCCCGGGCTTACCAACCGAATTATGCGCAAATAAAACCTTCAAATACTTTTCGTTTTTAAAAAAGCCGCAAGCCACACCTGCGGCTTTTTTGTTCAGCTATTACTACATTTATTGTTTAATTTTCTTAGGTGAAAAATGCACTCCGAAAACTTTGTCTTAGCAACATATTTTAATCGCATTGGCTATACCGGCACGCCAAGGCTAGATCTTGAAACGCTAGCAGCGCTTATGCGTTGCCAGTTATTTTCAGTACCCTTTGAAAACCTGGATGTCCAAGCTGGAAAAATCGTTTCTATGGTGCCAGAAGACATCGTTGAAAAAATCCTCTTCAATAGTCGTGGCGGTTATTGCTACGAGGTTAATGGGCTTTTTGCCATGGCATTAACCGCATTGGGTTTCGACTACAGCTTGATAGGTGCGCGCCCCCTCTTTTATCCTGCTCGGCGACCTAAAACTCATATGGTGATCGTTGTAACGTTGGAGAATCAACTGTGGCTGTGCGATTTAGGTTTTGGTAGCTTTGGCATTCGCTCACCGTTGTCACTGCAAGCGTTAGATACAATAATCCAGCAGGACGACGACTTTTTTAGGGTAGCTAGGCCTGATAGTAGTAATTTTGTTCTGCAGGCCTTGGTGGATGGCGGCTGGGCAAGTCAGTACGGTTTTGATTTATATCCACATGAATGGATTGATTTTTTTCCGGCTAATTTTCTTAACTCCAAGCACCCAGACGCTATTTTCGTCCAGAAACTGTTGGTAGTGAAACACAACCCAAAGGGCCGAAAAATTTTGCTGGGTAATCGCCTAAAAGTTATCGAAAAGGGCGTCACTGTTGTTACTGACTTGTCAGATATTGAAGTGCAAGAACTTCTCAAAACAGAATTCGATCTGGTGCAGGAGTGAGTGACTGAAAATGTTTAGGGAAATAAATCCATTTGAGCCTGAGCTTGTTGCGGCGCGCAAACGCGCGAAATTACTTTGTCAACAGCTCAATGCTTTGCGGGCCGATCAGCATAAAGCGCGTAAACCTCTCTATCAAGCGCTATTCGGAAAAGTCGCCAATGCCTATATTGAGCCCAATTTCTTTTGTGATTATGGTCGTAATATTTTTTTAGGTGACGACTTTTACGCAAATCACAATTGTGTCATTTTGGACGCGAGTGCGGTACATATTGGCGATAGGGTAATGTTTGGCCCGCATGTTCAAATCTATGCGACAACTCATCCGCAGAACCCGGTTGAGCGCGCTAGCGGAAAGGAAATTTGCGCACCTATTGTGATTAGCGATGATTGCTGGATTGGCGGTGGTGCAATTATTTTGGCGGGAGTTACTATTGGTAAATCATCGATTATTGGTGCTGGCAGTGTGGTGACGCAGGATATTCCTGAGGGTGTTGTGGCGGTGGGAAATCCTTGTCGGATTTTAAAATCTGTTAGTGATGTCAACTGAGTTCTGCTCTAAAACCGCCTTACAAGCGTCGGCCAGTGTAGGGAAAATTTTCAACACCTCATCTGTCGTGTCGAGATTATATTTTTGTAGTGTGTTTAATGGTTGTTCTTGTAAGTCTGTAAGCATTATTTGTGTGCGAGTTTTTTTGCCCTGTTCGATTAGTTTTTTGAGTGCAGCCATACCGCCCGCATCTAGCATATTCACACTTTCCAATTGAATAATAATCCCTCGATCATGCTGGCAACAGAGCGCGAGCTCACTGAAGACTTTGTCGGCTGCAGCGAAAAACAACGCACCAGTAATTTTAAATACTCGCCAGTTTGTGGGAATATTTTGCGGCACCCATTGCTGGTTGTGGGTAATTTCAGTCGCACGGGTCATGTCCGACATTTCCTTCATGAATAGCAGTGCAGCAAGAATGATTCCGGCGGTTATTGCAATCACCATATCAAATACTATGGTGAGCGATAAACAGCATAAAAATACGGAGCGCTCGCTGGTCGAGGCGGTTTTAAACAGATGCCAGCTTTTAGGCGCCTCACTCATGTTCCACGCTACCATCATCAGCAAAGCCGCCATGGTTGGCATAGGTAAATAGCCGAGCAGGGGCGCGAGCAAAACGAAACCCATTAATACGACGAGCGCGTGAATCATTGCCGATGCCGAGGATACAGCGCCAGCATTAAAGTTGGCGGCCGAGCGCGCAATAGCGGCAGTCGCGGTAATGCCGCCGAAGAATGGCGTAATAATGTTCCCAATGCCTTGTCCGAGCAGCTCACTGTTAGCACTATGGTGTTTGCCGGTCATGCCATCGAGCACAACGGCGCAGAGTAGCGATTCAATGGCGCCGAGCATGGCAATGGCAAATGCGGCGGGCAACAAATCGCGCAGCATGCTCCAGCTCAAGGTTGTTGCCATGCCACCAGGGCCAGGCTGCTGCCAAGGTAGTGCAAAATGAGGCAGAATCGCTGGTATGCCGTGGCCGATTGAACCATCGGCGAGGGTGTAGCTAAATCGGCTGTAAACTGTGTCCACGTCAAATCCTGCATTGTTCAGGAGCAGTGCGGCAATGCTGCCGAAAATCACGGCGGGTAAGTGTGGCGGCACGGGGGTTTTTACGGTGGGCCAAAGCAACATCACCGCGAGTGTTAGCAGGGCTATTGCAAGGCTGGGCCAATCTATGGTGGGCAGAGCTTGTATCAGAATATTTACTTTTTCGAGGTAATGCTCCGGCATCACCTCAATTGACAGGCCAAGCATATCTTTGATTTGTAAGGTTGCAATAACAATGGCAATGCCCCCGGTAAAACCGAGTGTTACTGATTCTGGGATGTATTCAATCAGGCGTCCTAGTCGCAATAAAGCCATGGCGATTAAAATGACACCTGCCATGACACTCGCCATGAGTAGACCGCTGAATCCGTACTTTTGAGTTATGGGATACAGAATGACCACAAAGGCGGCTGTGGGGCCAGAGACGTTAAAGCGTGACCCACCGGTTAGCGCGATAATGAATCCCGCGATGGCTGCAGTGTACAACCCATATTGGGGTGCTACGCCGCTGGCTATAGCTAAGGCCATGGCTAGAGGTATTGCGATGATGCCTACCGTAGTTCCTGCGAGTAAATCTTTACGAAAACGCGATATAGAATAAGGTTCTTGTAAGCAGCTTTCGCGAAATGCGTAGCCGAGTCGTAACGAAAATAAATGTGCTCTATGTGGCATATTGCAACCTTGTTAGAATGGTCTTTTTAATGGATTGCAGCGCTAATTGGAGCCTTGTTTGATCATCGGCTCCTGTATGATGATAAAGCAAAATTTATAGCAGCCTTCGTTTTTTGTGAAGGTTGTAACGAAGGTTGCAACATTCTTGTAAACAGTAAAGAAAATCTTTTAAAGCCAAAAAATTAGAGAGTCTACTTATGCAAAGCGTAGCGCCAGAAAATAATGCTCAAAAAAAGCAAGAGAAGGGAAGTGAAAAGTTAGGTGTTGTAGAGGCGCCTTTCGGCGAATCGCCGACTGGTCAGCCGGTTAACTTGTACACTCTCACCAACGCGAATGGCATGCTGGTGAAAATCACTAATTTTGGCGGCATAGTAACCGAGATACATGTCCCAGATAAAACGGGCGAGTTTGCCGACGTTACGCTTGGTTTCGATATTATCGAGCCTTACCATGAAAAGTCTCCCTATTTTGGCGCAATCATTGGCCGGTTTGGCAACCGCATCGCCGGTGGTAATTTTGAGTTGGATGGCAAGACCTATCAGCTTGCAACCAACAATGGCGTGAATCATTTGCACGGGGGCGTTCAGGGTTTTGATAAGGTGGTTTGGACCGCCAGTACTTTTACCACAGAAAATACCGTTGGTGTAACGCTAAAATATTTGAGCGTCGATGGCGATCAAGGCTATCCCGGAAACTTATCGGTGACGGTCGTTTACGAACTCACGAATTGCAACGAAATTTTGGTGAAATATCACGCGATCACCGACAAAGCTACGCCTATTAACTTAACGCAGCATTGCTATTTTAATCTGGCGGGTAAGGGTGATGTACTGGGCCACGAGCTAATGATTAATGCCAATAAGTACGTGCCGATTAACAATGTAGAAATTCCCACGGGCCAACTCTTGCCGGTCGTTAATACTCCATTCGATTTTCACATGGCACATCTGATCGGAGAGCGAATTACACAAAGTAACGAGCAATTGAAATTCGGCAATGGCTACAATCACACTTATGCATTAAATAAAACGTCACCCAAAGAGTTTAGCCTCGCGGCGCGCGCGCGCGATCCCCACTCGGGTCGTGTACTGGAAGTATTTACTCAGGAGCCGGGTGTTCAATTGTACACAGC
>JAYWHF010000541.1:0-2558 GCA_043777855.1 Gammaproteobacteria bacterium
GTACCAGCAAAAACGACCGCCGCCGCCGTCTTGGCCATGAAACCTGACGGCGTATTTCTTTCTAATGGCCCTGGCGATCCAGCGCCCTGTACCTACGCCATAGAGGCGATCACAGCTATTCTCGATACTCATATTCCAGTGTTTGGTATTTGTCTAGGGCATCAACTCTTGGCTCTGGCCTCTGGCGCTAAAACGATCAAGATGAAATTTGGTCATCACGGTGGTAATCACCCCGTGCAAAATATCGATACCAAACGCGTGTTAATTACTGCTCAGAATCATGGTTTTGCCGTAGAAGAGTCAAGCTTGCCTTCCAATCTTCTGGCCACGCATAAGTCTCTGTTTGATGGTTCCTTGCAAGGCATTCGTCGCACTGACCGGCCAGCGTTTAGCTTTCAGGGTCACCCGGAGGCAAGCCCCGGCCCACACGATGCAGACGCCTTGTTCGACCAGTTTATTGAGTTGATGATGGAAGCTCGCAAAGCACACTAAAAACCGGAGCAGACATGCCAAAACGTACAGATATAAACAGTGTTCTCATTCTTGGTGCGGGCCCAATCGTTATTGGTCAGGCGTGCGAGTTCGATTACTCAGGTGCGCAGGCCTGTAAAGCGCTGCGTGAAGAAGGGTATCGTGTGATCCTGGTCAACTCCAATCCGGCGACCATCATGACCGACCCCTCAATGGCGGACGCGACTTATATCGAGCCCATTGAATGGCAGACTGTTGCCAAGATCGTTGAAAAGGAACGGCCTGACGTAATCCTTCCCACAATGGGCGGGCAAACCGCATTGAATTGCGCGCTAGCCTTGGCCAAGCATGGCGTACTTAAGAAATATAATGTTGAGCTGATCGGCGCAAAAGAAGAAGCCATTAACATGGCGGAGGACCGTCGTTTATTTGATGAAGCCATGAAGCGTATTGGTCTTTCATGCGCGCGCGCGCGGATTGTTCACACCATTGATGAAGCCAAAGAAGTACCCAAAGAATTTGGCTTTCCTTGCATCATTCGGCCGTCTTTTACGATGGGTGGTTCGGGGGGGGGTATAGCTTACAATTGGGAAGAGTTCGAAGAGATTTGCTTGCGCGGACTGGATTTGTCGCCCACCAATGAGCTGCTAATCGATGAATCATTGTTGGGTTGGAAAGAGTATGAAATGGAGGTGGTGCGCGACAAAAACGACAATTGCATTATCGTATGCTCGATCGAAAACTTTGACCCCATGGGCGTGCATACCGGCGACTCCATTACAGTTGCACCTGCGCAAACGCTGACCGATAAAGAATACCAAATCATGCGTAACGCATCGATCGCCGTTCTGCGTGAAATTGGCGTGGAAACGGGTGGTTCAAATGTACAGTTTGCGGTAAACCCGGTGGATGGCCGCATGGTGGTTATCGAGATGAACCCGCGAGTGTCGCGCTCTTCAGCGCTCGCATCGAAAGCGACCGGTTTCCCTATCGCAAAAATCGCCGCCAAACTCGCGATTGGTTACACCCTTGATGAGTTGCAAAACGATATTACGGGCGGCGCAACGCCGGCGTCCTTCGAACCGTCGATTGATTATGTAGTGACTAAAATTCCGCGCTTCACCTTTGAAAAGTTTGGCGAGGCGGATGATCGTTTGACCACGCAAATGAAATCGGTGGGCGAAGTGATGGCAATAGGCCGCACTTTTCAGGAATCTCTGCAGAAAGCCTTGCGCGGTTTGGAGGTGGGTTCAGCTGGTTTTGAGTCCAAAGTGGATATCGCCAGCGAAGAGGGCGTGGCTCGCGTTCGCAGCGAATTGGCGACACCGCGCGCTGAGCGTATTTGGTATCTGGGCGATGCGTTTCGGATGGGCATGACCGTCGAGCAGGTGTTTGCGCTCTCTAAAATTGATCCTTGGTTTTTGGTGCAAATCGAAGAACTGATTGCTATTGAGCAGTCTTTGCGTGGCAAATCGATTGCTGATTTCGATGCCGATGCAATTTTTCAATTGAAACGCAAAGGCTTCTCGGATAAGCGTCTATCTCTCCTGTTGGGCGTCACTGAGAAAGTCGTGCGGCACTACCGTCAAAACTTAAATATTCGTCCTGTTTATAAGCGCGTAGACACCTGTGCGGCGGAATTTTCGACCTCAACGGCCTACATGTATTCAACCTATGAAGAAGAGTGCGAAGCCAACCCGAGCAATAATAAGAAAATTCTTGTTATTGGCGGTGGCCCCAACCGCATCGGTCAGGGGATCGAATTTGATTATTGCTGCGTCCACGCCGCCTTGGCCATGCGAGAAGACGGGTATGAAACCATTATGCTTAACTGCAACCCAGAGACAGTTTCGACGGATTACGATACGTCGGATCGTCTGTTTTTTGAACCTGTGACACTCGAAGATGTGCTGGAGATTGTGCATAAAGAAAAGCCATTGGGCGTCATAGTACAGTTTGGTGGTCAAACGCCGTTGAAATTGTCCCGAGCGCTTGAAGCGGAAGGCGTGCCTATCATTGGCACCAGCCCCGATGCTATCGACAGAGCGGAAGATCGTGAGCGCTTCCAACAAATGATCGAAAAACTA
>JAYWHF010000542.1:0-2548 GCA_043777855.1 Gammaproteobacteria bacterium
TCTCATATCTCTTGCCGGAGAAAAAGCGACGAGCTTACAGGTAGCTGATCTCTTTTTCTATGCGGGTTGAGTTATGCACTTCGCAGTTGAATCCGCCCAATAATTTTTTGCCACCATTAATGTTTAATGAATTTTCTGCTTTTTTGCAAAAAAAAATGCTAATTCAGGCAAAATTGAAAATCGGCATGGTTGTATTTTTTTATTAATGCATTTAGTTATTAGTGAGTTACTGTCAGTAAGGATGCATCAACTATCAGTAGCAATATTATTAATGTGCATTTACTTTTACGTCGAATACAAACTAATAGTTGTCAACCTAAATGCACTTCAGGAAAGAGCTCTATATTTTTACTGGATTCGCAAAAAAATAAATATCCTTCAGGTGTTCACAATAGTAGTTTTTTCGCTGATGGGAATAATTCAGATGTATTTCTATTTAAATAACTACGATATTAATTATGTAATTAACCACTACGGGCTAGTTCACAAAAAAATAGATAATGGTGAATATTGGCGGTTTTTAGCTGGACCTTTTTTTCATGGCAGCTTTCAACATTGGGTCATTAATTTTTTTCTTTTATACTTTAGCTGTTTTGTGCATTCAAGGATTGCTTCGATAAAAACACTTACGTTGCTATTGCTCACATTTATATTGTCGGGAATCGCTGTACACTTGATTAGTTATGAACTCAAAGTAAACCCCTCTTTTGGTGCCTTCTGCGGGCTTTCGGCTGGAATTTTCTTTATGCTGGGATTGCAGCTTGTTGTGTCTTATAAGCTCAAAGAAGAATTCCCTAAATATTATTTTGTTAGCGTTTTCATGTATGCCCTTCTTAATTTTTTACTTCCTTATATAACGGATACTAAGGCAAGCAATATTGCGCATTTTACCGGGTTAATAGTAGGCGTATTCTATGGTTGCCTGATAAAGCGTAGCATTTTTGAAGCGGACTCTAGAATATAATTCAGGATCAACCTTACTTGTACCAACAAAATGAACTACAACCGTAGCTCATCATTTGTGTGCAAGAAATTTCACTCACCAGAACCGCTCGGTATTTTTATCTATTTATTGGTATTTTCATAAACATCACAGTAGCGTTTGAATTGTATCAGTTGATTAAAAGCAGTCACGATAAATTTAAATACGGGAATTTTACTGGAAATTATTTAAGGACATAGTATCGATAAAAATACGTGCCGCAAGTAGATAAGCTGCAGCGTTATTTCTTATAAATGAGTAGTAAATAATGGACCGTTTGTTGGAGTTTAATTTAGTATCTTTTTCAGTATCACCAATGAAATCAACGCAAGTTTTCTGGGTAGCTCCGGAGGTGGCGGACGACACGGAAGAATTTTTAAAAAAGTATGCTGTCGGAATTCCGCACAATGCTTGCTTCAAGAGCTTGACATTCGATACTTGTGCTATAGCTGTCCACGCGGAACGCTATGGTGGTGCGGGCACAGGCGCCAATGGTGGTGGGGCGCGTTGTGCAAACATCTACGATGCTCAAGTCAAAGGCATAGACGCAAATTGCTTAGTAGGCCACAATGTAAAAAAACGGCATTCGCATGGCGCTCAGAATATTACTGAGGCCATTTTCGAAGTAATCTACTCTGACGCTTTGGCGAGAATATTGCCCTCAGGCGTGGTGAAATGTGGGGGAATAATTTCAACAGGTAAGAATGCCGCTTTTTTTACTGATGATATTGAGGCAGAGGAATTGAAAACCTGTTGGGGTGCGCTATTGGTGCGCGACACCTGCGTTAGACCGGCACACTTTCTTCGTTCTCGCACCTATGTAACACCCAAAAGAATGTTGAACGATGTAGCCCGGATGCGGGCTGTTCACAAAACTTTGGCAAGTGAGCATGTAAACCATAACGAGTTTATCCGCACTCTAGGAAAATTTTTGGCTAACTGCGCCAGCCAGTTCGCATTTGCACAAGTTGCTCGCATTGCACACATGGCGACGTCGCCATCTAATATTACTTTGGGTGGAGCTTGGCTAGATCTCGCATCAGTTAGCTTTTTAGACAGTGGCAAAAACTACGCCGCTGACTCAATACAACGACCATTTTTAAAAGAATACACACTCATTGAAGAGACCATTGTTGAATTAGTTGCGACATACGCCAAATTCAATGAGGTGACTTTGAACGTTGCGCCTCTTTTAAGTTACTTTAATGAGGCGATGAATGACTATTTTCATGAGCACTGCTCTTATCTCTTTGGCTTATCGAAGGAATGGTGGCCAAAGATGGGAGAATTAAAAGAGTGCGATTCGCTGGTTCAAATGATTCATCAGATTATCCATCAAGACGAGTCCATTGTTATTGGTCTTCCCTTCAGTCAAAATCCAGATGATCCTGTCATAAAATTTATTGAATGCCTATTTATTTCCTTAGCCAATAGAGAAAGGGCTAAACAACTATTTGCACTCCATCTAACCAGGCGGATTCAACTGCGAAGTGCATAACTCAACCCGCATAGAAAAAGAGATCAGCTACCTGTAAGCTCGTCGCTTTTTCTCCGGCAAGAGATATG
>JAYWHF010000543.1:0-2547 GCA_043777855.1 Gammaproteobacteria bacterium
AGCGTGCTTATACCTACAGGATAAATTTATTATCACTTGCAATCTAAAACTTATGCCGATTGGCTCAATGGGTAGGGTGAACTGCTGTTTTTAGGTTAAACTCTGCATTGGCTTCATTTTCAGAAATAACAGCGCAATAATAATTAATTTTACCCTGAACTTTTTGCGCAGGATAAATATGTATGCTGGTATCGGCACTTTCGGGTTCGTAAAAACCATCCTCCGAATCAAACAAAGGGATAAATTCGCGCGACGCAATTTTGTCGTAGAGCTCTTCGGGTGCCTCCTCCTCAACTAAGATCTTGAGATGCTCGGCAATATCTTCTTCTGTATAAATGATACATAAAGATTTTGATCCATCGCGGGATAACAACGCAAAACGCGAAGGCCCCGTGAAATAATAATATTCACGCACATCCAGCGAATCACATATAGATTGGAAATATTGCGCAAGCTGCACGTCAGCAAAGAACGGTGTGCCGCTGTCTATTGCCTCGGCTTTAATACTGCTAGAGAGCTCATTAAAATACGCAAACTGCATTTGGTGAATGGTGTTTTCAAGAAGGTCCAACATGTTCTCATCACTTTTTCTCAAATAGTAATGAATAGTATTGTCGTTAAATGCCTTAACTGCATCCATAGGCGTCGCATAACCCGTTAACAATATCTTTTTTATAGCTGAATTTTTAATTTTTTCACAAAACTCTATGCCGTTCATTGCCGGCATTGAATAATCAACTACCAATACCGAAATTTCCATTGTTCGCATTTCATCGAAACGCTTCAAATTAGGGCGCGTAAGAACTTGCTGTACCCATTTGTCCGACTCCCCATGGGCTTCAGGCTTTTCATCTGCCTCAACCAAATGCAAGGTGCGTTGTTGTTCGTTGATATAAGCGAGTGCGACCTGAGGGTTATCAAACACTTTGACGTTAAACTGTTGAGAAAAAGTCATTGCCAAGGTCGATAAAAATTCCGTGTGATCGTCCACAAAAATGATTTGTGTAGGATAAAAACAGAGAGGTATTTTTGATTTCAATCTGACATCCTTCGGAAGGCAATAACGAATTAAATTATAAGAGCATTTAAATAATAGAAGCTTAGTATACACAAGATACCGCGAGCTAATTCGACAATGCAATAAATAACTCATATTCCACATCAATAACAGTGATTAGAATAGGTTAAAAACATTACCCAAGATTACACTAGAAATCACAACCACAGGTTAGGTTTAAACCCATGTATAATCAGACGACAGCATTAGCGCCTATATCTTGTGTGCAATTTTCAGTGGTTAACATTTTGGAATAAAAGATATGAATAATAAGTCGTTTAAATTTACAAAAGTTTAATTGCTTTTATTGCCGCGCGCAGCAAAGAATTCACCACCGATTTTCAACGCAATTTTCGCTACTCCTGATGCTAACAGGTTCGCTAAAAACTTAATTGTTTCTCACCGTTATTTTGCCATAGGCAACCCAGTAGAAAAATTTTATGAACGCAGGATCAATCAACAACTTCTTCGCCAACCTGCCCGCCAAGTCTGGGTATTGCTTAGCTATGGCTGCCGGCGCGTTGGTACCACTTAGCATGGCGCCATTTAATATGTGGCCATTTAGTATTATTAGCCTGACGATGCTTGCGCTGCTTATTAATCAACAATCCGCAAAAGCCGTGTTGTGGCGTACTTGGTTTTTCGGGGTTGGGATGTACGGTGTCGGTGTCTCCTGGGTTTACGTCAGCATCAGCGGCTTCGGCGGAGCTCCGGTACCTTTGGCGTTAGTGCTTGTGTGCATTTTCGTTTTTTTTCTCGCGGCGGCATTCAGTATTCCGTTTTACCTATTTGGCCGCTGGTTTCGCCAAAACTCCTTCAGCCTGATAATCGCCTTTCCCGCGTTTTGGCTACTTGTAGAGTGGCTGCGCACTTGGCTATTTAACGGGTTCCCTTGGCTGTTTGTTGGCTATGCACATTTGCACACGTGGATCTCTGGTTGGGCACCGATAATGGGCGTAATGGGTTTAAGTTTAATTTGTGCGATAACCGGCGGAGTCATCGCCCAGTGGCTGTGGCAACCCAAAAAGTCTCGCCGCCTGATAATCGCCTCAGCCCTAACTATTTTACTCTGGTGCGTTGGCGTTGGATTACAACGCATTGAGTGGACAACCGCATCGTCAGAGCCTATCAGCGTTGCGATGGTACAACCCAATATGGCGCAAGAAAACAAATGGCAGGAAAATTTTCAACAACCAACACTGGATCTACTTAGAGACCAAACCCAAGCCCTGTGGAATCACAACATAATTATCTGGCCCGAAGCCGCCGTGCCGCTTGTCTACAGTGAAGCACTTCCCTTTTTAAACGAAATGAATCGTTCCGCTGCAGATCATCATGCAGGCTTAATAACCGGAATTATCTTCGATGACCAAAACACCGGTAACTACTACAATTCAATCGCAACTTTTGGCGATGCTATAGGCATTTATCACAAACGCAAACTAGTGCCTTTTGGTGAGTTTGTGCCATTAGAAAATTGGCTGCGCGGG
>JAYWHF010000544.1:0-19652 GCA_043777855.1 Gammaproteobacteria bacterium
AGCGTGCTTATACCTACAGGATAAATTTATTATCACTTGCAATCTAAAACTTATGCCGATTGGCTCAATGGGTAGGGTGAACTGCTGTTTTTAGGTTAATAGCGGCTTTTATCTTGCTTTTTACAAAGGCATCCAACTCACGTCGTTTGGAGTCCTCTTCTAATTTTGCATTCGCTTTTGTGTCTTTTTCTTGTAATTGGAGCTCCCACACTTGCCAGAAGGTCATGCCCCGGTATTGTCGGCTACGATCAGTCAAAGAGCATGCCCAGTAGACACGACTACCAGTTTGCGGAAATAAATAAATTGTGTCTGCTGAGCCAGGCTCATAAGCCGCTTCAAATGACTCTGGTCGCTGAATTTCGGTGCTCCTGTGCAACCATCCCTCGCGTAGAATTTCAGCGCAGGTGTAGTACAGTACCCACATATTCACTCCAAATGGAGATACCGATACCTTACGACGTGGTAATAGCGCGATTCGTAATTGATCCTGGTCAACCTTGCGCAGGCTACCTACCCGATGTTGCATACCCCATTTCCAAAGCTCTAGTGGAATAGATGGAATGTTCGCGGGTAAATCAGCATCACGATCATACTTCTCCATCACATGGTGATTGTTTCGAAACAAGATGGTGCGCAACATAATTTGAACGAAGTCAGATATAGGCATCACAGCATCAAGCCGATAATCCCTTTCTCCATGTTTTTTCACTCTGTTTCCAGCAACAACTCCTGGAGCAAAAGGCTTAAACTCTGCCTGTAATGTTCGAAAACAACTTTCAACGATCCCTTTTGCATCACCACGCCGAGGAGGAGCGCTTTCTATTCGCAAATTAAACCCTGAAATTAATGCATCAACTTGATAGCTCATCATTTCACCACGGTCAGCTAAAATGACATCGGGTAAACCAATACAAGGCCACTCATCTCGTGTTATCTCAATATCAAGTTGCTGGCAAATCTCTGTTTTATCAATACATGCATTCACAATAGCCTGCATCGCCACTACATAAGAAGGGTTGTCAAAGCCGATATAAAAACCGACAATCATTCGGCTAAATACATCAATCACGATGTAAATTGTCGGGCGGCCAATGATTCTGCTGCGATCGTCATCAGCAACTAAATAGATATCTGCAATGGTGGCATCGATTTCATAGCGACTACCTGGCCCAAGCACATTTGCAGTAGCAGTGCTGGTTAGCGGCCTTATATCTTTTTTGTAAACACTAGGGTTTGTTCTAGCAACCAACCTTTGAGCTTGTTGGTATTCACGATCATAAAAGTA
Organism: Gammaproteobacteria bacterium; assembly: GCA_043777855.1. Taxonomy (GTDB): domain Bacteria; phylum Pseudomonadota; class Gammaproteobacteria; order Pseudomonadales; family Cellvibrionaceae; genus Cellvibrio. The sequence continues at coordinate 1,286 of JAYWHF010000544.1, forward strand.
GCGAAATTGACGAAGTGTAGGGCGATTTGAAATCTCAATCTTCGGAAAATATTGCTCAAATAAATCAGCAAAACGGCGATAAGCCACGGTAGTTTTTAATGCCTCCTTACTGAGAATATGCTTCTCGATAATAATTCTAAAAAGTCGTTCAATCTCAGGAGTTACTTTTATGCCTTCGCCTTCTCCAAACTGCCTGACACGGCCTATCTTCACACTACCTGAAGCAGACCTAGACTTACCCGGCGCACCACTATTTTTATAGTCTGGAAAAAGTGCATTCGGTTTTTGGCCACGTTGCCAATACCTCCGTAAGAGTTTGTAAATAGTAGCTTTTGATGCGAGGCCACTCCGTTCAACTTGTTCAACTCGTTGTGCGCGGGTTTTCGTTTCGAAACATTGCTCGTCAAAAATAATTGGCTGAATTATTGCGAGTCCTTGTTCACGCTTTTTAAATGCAACGGAACCCACCAGAGGTTCCTCCAAATGAATTGAAGTAAATGGATCTACGCTTCTGAATAATCGACTTTCATCTAAATAGGAGACCAGCTTTAACTCAAGAATAAATTCAGGTTTTGCTGTGTCGTCATCAATACAAATCCAAACAACTTCACCTGGCCGAATAGATAGGATTCGGTACAACTTTTCATCGAATCGCAAAACCTCATTAACGTGCCACATGCAGCAATGCCTCCATATCGTTGAACTGACAGAAAATCAACTCAGATGCAGTGATAGTTCGAAAGGTTTTGTGAATATTAAATTTGATAAAGCCATTGGCTGTAAGGGCACGCACATCGCGCAGGGTATCACCCAGACCCAAATCGTAGGCTATGTCGATTTGTTTGCAGATATCGATAACTTTAGAAGCAGGTGCTTTGGCAAAACTTTTATAGAGTAGTGGGAGCTGAGCTAGCAGCTCTGATTCAATAACTCCTTCTACTTTGACTGAATACAACCACTCAATGTTCTGTTTAATTACGGGGTTAATTTCATGCTCAGTGATTAAAAACCATGGTACTTGCTTTAACTGCCAGTAACGCCGTTCCAATTCCAGCTTCATAATAGTGTTTGGATCAGCAAGAGCCTCCATCGGTTTGACTTGAATAACAAACTGACGATGTGGTCCACTTTCAGCATCAACCGAAAAGTCAGATGACATCACTTGATCAACACCACTAATACAAGGGTGCCTGAGCCCTTGTTCTAGCGCTATAGCTCTTGTGTCTTCAAGTTTTAAGGGGAAACTGCTCCCGAATATCGGTTACGTAGGATGTCCACTCGAACACCAGAAATACGGCCAACTCAAGATCAGAGAGCAGGTGATGCACACGCTCGGTTTTATGGGAATAGACGCGGTGTGAGCGTCCTTGGGATGGAACATCTTGCACGTAGAGCCAGGGTTTGTAGTCTTTACCATATCCCATACCACGCCCTTCCTTTATCTTGCGTGCTATTTGATGTTCCGAAGTGGATTGCTGCGATTTAGCCATAGAAAAAGTCCAGTACACTTTTTAATCAGCATATCTGGACTTCTTTAATTTACAACTATTTTGTTTATTTTAGGTCTATTTAGTCACAATTTAGATCTATTTTGTTTACTTTAGAACTATTTTGTCAGACCACACTTCAATGAGAATTTATTTTTAAATTATTCAACAGTAACTGACTTCGCCAAATTTCTTGGTTGATCCACATCTGTACCCTTAATAATCGCTACATAATAACTCAGCAATTGCAGCGGTAATGTATAAAGAATGGGTGCTAGCCATGGATGAATATGCGGAACATTAATTACGCGCATAGTGTCATCTGATTTGAAGTGTGCATCTACATCGGCAAACACATAAAGAATTCCACCACGCGCACGAACTTCCTCGACGTTAGATTTTAATTTTTCTAATAAATCATTATTCGGTGCTACAACAATGATCGGCATTTCTGCATCAATTAATGCGAGAGGGCCATGTTTTAATTCGCCGGCAGCGTAAGCCTCGGCGTGGATATAAGAAATTTCTTTGAGCTTGAGCGCGCCTTCCATTGCGATGGGGTATTGATCGCCACGGCCTAAAAATAATGCATTGTGTTTGTCCGCAAATTCTTCGGCGAGCGCTTCAATTTTTGAGGCTAATTGTAGAGATTCTTCTAATTTAGCGGGTAGATTTTTAAGCGCTGCTACCATTTCTTTTTGGTTTTCTGCGGAGAGGCCGTTGTATTTGCCAATCGCTAATACCAACATGGCCAAACCCACTAATTGCGTGGTGAATGCTTTGGTTGAGGCCACGCCAATTTCAGCGCCTGCGCGAGTCATAAAGGCTAAATCTGATTCGCGAACCAGCGAAGAGCCCGCAACATTACAGATACTTAAACTGCCCAAATAGCCGAGTTCTTTTGCTAACCGAAGTGCCGCTAAGGTGTCGGCCGTTTCACCCGATTGGCTGATAGTCACCACCATGCTGTTAGGTTGCACAAATGATTTTCTGTAACGAAATTCACTCGCGATTTCTACGTTGCAAGATATTCCAGAAAAAGTTTCCAACCAATAACGCGCAACCATTGCTGAGTGATAGCTGGTACCACAAGCGACGATTTGAATATGTTTTACTTTTTTGAAGAGTTCAGTTGCACCGTTGCCAAAAGTTTCATCCATGACCGAATCATTGCTCAAACGGCCCTCTAACGTATTCAGAACGGCATTCGGCTGCTCGTAAATTTCTTTCAGCATGAAGTGACGATACTGGCCTTTATCACCCGCGTCATAACTTGCCGTGGATTCGTGGATTTGCCGCTCTACCGCTTTACCATCTTTATCAAAAATGTTGACGCTGATACGAGTAATTTCTGCAACATCGCCTTCTTCTAGAAAAATAAACCGACGGGTCACCGGTAACAATGCCAGTTGATCAGATGCAATGAAATTCTCGCCGATACCCAAGCCGATCACTAAAGGAGAGCCAGAGCGCGCAACGACTAAACGTGATGAATCATTTTTATCCATCAATACAGTGCCATAGGCCCCGTTCAATTGCTTCACAGTTTTTTGTACGGCAGATAATAAACTCGATGTTAGTTTCAATTCTTTTTGGACCAAATGTGCGATCACTTCGGTGTCGGTATCCGACGTAAACACGTAGCCTTCGCTTTGCAATTGTGTCCGTAAAGACGCGTGGTTTTCGATGATGCCATTGTGGACTACGGCAATATGTTCAGTAGATATGTGCGGATGCGCGTTACGCTCACTGGGTTCACCATGAGTGGCCCAACGGGTATGCGCGATGCCAGTACCACCCGGTGTTGGATTTGCTGAAACAGCATCGGCTAATTCTTTAACTTTACCTAAACGGCGTAACCGTTGTAATTCACCACTGCCATTTATAACTGCTACACCCGCAGAGTCATAACCGCGATATTCAAGACGGCGTAACCCTTCTACTAAAATATCCACCACATCACGCTGCGCTACAGCACCGACGATTCCACACATAATTTGCTCCTAATTTTTTCAATGGGGTCAGACTCCATTGATATTGATGAAAGTTATTTTGCCAGATGGCAATGCTAAAATATCAATGGAGTCTGACCCCATTGAAAAAACTACATGCTGGCGGCGCAGATAACCTGCACACCTTGTTGTTCGATAGAGGTTTTGTCGGCGGCGGATATTCCGTCGTCTGTAACTAAATATTTAACCGCCGACCAAGGCAATTCAAGGTTATGAATTTTGCGGCCGATTTTATCGGATTCAGCCATTACAATGACTTCGCGCGCGACATCGGCCATCACGCGACTCAGGCTATAGAGCTCATTGAAGGTTGTGGTGCCACGAGCCAAATCTAGTCCATCGGCTCCAATAAAAAATTGGTCAAAGTTGTATGAACGTAAAATCGATTCGGCGAGTTGGCCTTGAAATCCCTCTGACTTTGGGTCCCATGTGCCACCGGTCATGAGAATAGTCGGTTCGTTCTCTAGCTCACGCAGAGCGTTGGCGATGGCCAGTGAATTAGTCATTACAACCAGACCTTGCTTATGTGACAACTCTGGCAAGAGCGCTGCAGTTGTTGAGCTGCCGCTATCGAGAATAATGCGGTTGTGGTCTTTGATAAGCTGGGCGGCCGCTTTGGCTAAATTTTGCTTGCACACAGAAACTTTTTCGCTGGCCGGGTCTGCAATCAACTCCTGGGGAACGAGAACGGCCCCCCCGTAACGACGCAGTAATATGCCATTGCCTTCTAGAGCTCCCAAATCCTTTCGGATCGTCACTTCTGAAGTCGCAAACCGGCCGGCGAGAACCTCAACACTCACTTCACCAGCGCTGTTGAGCATGTCAATAATTGCGCGACGACGTTGTTGGGTGTTGCGTTTTGTCATGATCAAAGTTACTTTTTAAGTTTCGAAACGAAAGCAATTGTAGCCATTCGAAACAAATAGGCAAGTATTTTCTTTTGTCTTTGACCCATAGGCTAAAGTTTGACCTAAAAAAGGGCCCTGAGGCTCCATTTATCGTTTTAGGGTTTCTTTGTCGGCCGCTTCCAGCCCTGAACATTTCTTTGCTTTCCCCGAGCGATGGCTAGCTCTTCTGACTCTACGTCCTTAGTAATAACGGACCCGGCGGCTACGGTGCTTCCTGCACCAATATTGACGGGGGCGACAAGGGCTGAATTAGACCCTATAAAGGCATTATCGCCAATGTGGGTTTTGAACTTATTCGCGCCGTCATAATTACAGGTAATAGTCCCGGCGCCTACGTTGACCTTGCGCCCAATACTGGCATCGCCGATATAGCTTAAGTGATTAACTTTGCTACCTTCGGCGATACTTACTTTTTTTGTCTCCACGAAGTTACCGATTTTTACCCCATCCGCCAGCTGGGTACCTGTGCGAAGCCGCGCATAGGGGCCTATCTCGCAATCGGCGGCGAGTACCGAATCTTCTATGTGGCTGTAGGCCTTAATCCGCGTGTTATTACCTATTGAACTGTTGATGATCACGCAATTAGGCTCGACAACAACTCCGTCACCCAAGCTTACCGTCCCTTCGATCACACAGTTGATATCGATTACAACATCGCGACCCGTTAGCAATTCACCGCGACAATCGAAGCGCGATGGGTCCAATAGCGTTACACCGGCGGCCATGAGCTCAAGGGCTATTTCGCGCTGATAAAAACGCTCAAGCGCAGCCTGCTGTTGGCGATTATTAATGCCCTCAACTTCTTCAACGGCATTGGGTTGCTCAACATGAATAGCCACGCCACTTTGTTGGGCAAGCGCAATGATATCGGTTAGGTAGTACTCGCCTTGCACATTGTTATTTCTTAGCTGTGGTAGCCACTGCTGTAGATGTTGGGTAGTTAGGGCCATGATCCCCGTATTGATTTCACGAATGCGGCGCTGCTCGTCGCTAGCGTCTTTGTGCTCGACAATTGCCTGGACTGCACCCGTCACACTGCGAACAATTCGGCCGTAGCCGCTGGGGTCTTCCATATTCACAGTCAGCAAACCCATTTGGCTATCGCTCACTGCTGCAACGAGTTTATGAAGTGTTTCCGCACGAATCAAAGGCACATCCCCGTAAAGAATAAGTACGGTAGCATCCTTGCGGAAGTGCGGTAAGGCTTGCTGAACGGCGTGGCCTGTCCCAAGTTGCTGCGCCTGCAGCACAAACTTGACATCTGTTGCGGCCATTTGCGCCTCCACTTTCTCAGCGCCGTGGCCAACGACGATCAAAATTTGTTGTCCGCCAACCTTACGGGCCGTATCAACAACATGCTGCACCAAGGCTTTTCCACCGATCGGATGCAGTACTTTGGGTAAATCTGAGCGCATACGAGTGCCTTTGCCAGCGGCAAGGACAAGAATATCAAGTGTTGTTGTCTGGTTCACGATAGGTGCCTTTTTCAAAATTTAGGGTAAATACGCAACTTAATAGAATTTTATAGTGAAAAGCGCTGGATAAAAGCTCTGCTAAAAACGAATCTCCAGAATGCAAAAAGGGCAGCTAATGCCGCCCTTTTTTACTGATAAATGCTCGCTATTTACCTGCCTTTCTACGGATCGCCTGCAACGTACGCAGCTGGGCGGATGCCTCTGCTAACTGAATTGCAGCGCGGGCAAAATCAAACTCGCCCGACTTGTTCGTTATAGACTGAAGCGCTGCTTGTTGCGCTTCGAGCGCCGCGGCTTCATCCATGTCACTGGCTCGCAATGCCGTATCCGCAAGAACGCTGACAAAATAGGGTTGAACTTCAAGAAATCCGCCTGACACATAAAAAACCTCTTCAGCGCCACCCTGCTTGATAACCCGTATCGGCCCAGGTTGTAGGCTCGTCAACAAAGGCGCGTGGCCGTAAGTAACGCCCAGATCACCCAAACTTCCCGAAGCAACAACTATTTCTACCAAGCCAGAAAAAATCTCGCGCTCAGCACTAACGATATTACATTGAACGGTCATGGCCATATCTAACTCTCGTGGTGAATATCAACCCATCTTCAGCCTAAAAAGCTGACCTGTGCAATAGCTAGCACAGGTGCCTACTACTTAAGCTTACTGGCTTTTTCTATCGCTTCGTCGATTGTGCCGACCATGTAAAAGGCTTGTTCTGGCAAGTGATCAAAATCACCGGCTAGAATACCTTTAAAGCCACGAATCGTTTCCTTCAATGGAACGTACTTACCTGATGCACCGGTAAAAACTTCAGCAACATGAAAGGGCTGAGACAGAAAACGTTCGATTTTGCGCGCGCGCGCTACCGTTTGTTTATCTTCCTCAGAAAGCTCATCCATGCCCAAAATCGCGATGATGTCTTTTAGTTCTTTGTAGCGTTGCAGCACAGTTTGCACACCGCGAGCAACAGAATAATGCTCATTACCAATGATCATCGGGTCTAACTGGCGAGACGTTGAATCAAGAGGATCAATTGCTGGATAAATACCTTTAGCGGCAATATCACGGCTCAATACAACCGTTGAATCGAGATGCGCAAACGTGGTTGCAGGGGATGGATCTGTTAAGTCATCCGCAGGTACATACACAGCCTGTACCGAGGTAATCGAACCTACTTTGGTCGATGTTATACGCTCTTGCAAAACGCCCATTTCCTCGGCCAGTGTCGGTTGGTAACCCACCGCGGACGGCATACGACCCAACAAAGCTGACACTTCTGTGCCGGCCAATGTGTACCGATAGATATTGTCCACGAAGAACAAAACATCTTTGCCCTCATCACGGAATTTTTCTGCCATGGTTAAACCGGTGAGCGCGACGCGCAGACGGTTGCCGGGCGGCTCGTTCATTTGACCGTAAACCATTGCGACTTTATCGACAACATTGGATTCTTTCATTTCGTGGTAGAAGTCATTTCCTTCACGCGTACGCTCACCAACCCCTGCAAAAACCGATAGGCCGCTATGCTCTTTCGCGATATTGTTAATAAGCTCCATCATGTTTACGGTTTTGCCTACACCCGCACCACCGAACAGACCGACCTTGCCGCCTTTTGCAAAAGGACACACCAAATCAATTACTTTAATACCGGTTTCTAACAACTCTTCAGACGCGGCAAGGTCTTCATATTTAGGCGCTGCACGGTGAATTTGCATGCGTTCTTGTTCACCGATAGGGCCGCATTCATCAATGGGGTTTCCCAAAACATCCATAATACGGCCAAGGGTTTCTTTTCCCACGGGCACGCGGATGGGTTGGTTAGTATTGGTAACCACGAGGCCCCGGCGCAAACCCTCTGAAGAACCGAGCGCAATAGTACGCACAACCCCATCGCCCAGCTGCTGCTGAACTTCCAAGGTGAGATTACCTTCCGTAATAACCAATGCGTCATAAACTTTGGGCACTACATCGCGCGGAAATTCCACGTCGATTACCGCACCGATGATTTGTACAATACGTCCGCTACTCATTTTCGGTTCCTCTTAAATTCTTTGCTGGTTCAATTTCAATGGGGTCACAATGGGTTGTTTACACACCATTGAAACTAAGATACCGCCGCTGCACCGCCAACAATTTCTGACAGCTCTTGTGTAATCGCCGATTGCCGTGCTTTGTTGTAAATCAATTTTAAGCTGTCGATCAACTCGCCCGCATTGTCGGTGGCACTTTTCATAGCAATCATACGTGCTGCCTGTTCACACGCCGTGTTTTCTACAACCGCTTGATAGACTTGCGACTCAATGTAGCGAGTCAACAAACCTTTCAGTAAAAGCTCTGCATCGGGTTCGTAGATGTAGTCCCAGTGATGCTTAAGCTGAGAGTTATCCTCAGCCAGTATCGGCAACAGCTGCTGCACATTCGGGCGTTGCGTCATGGTGTTAACAAACTCGTTGCTCACCAAAAATAGCTGATCAATTTTGCCTTCTTCAAACGCGTCGAGCATAACTTTCACGCTGCCAATCAGCTGTGCGACTGTGGGCGCCTCACCTATATCTCTCGTGGACGCTATGACATTTCCGCCAAAGCTTTTAAAAAAAGCGGCTGCTTTTGCTCCGATCAAACACAAGTCGATCGCAATGCCTTGATCGGCCCAGACCTTCATGGCTTTTACTGTCGCTTTGAAAAGATTGCTGTTCAGACCACCGCAAAGACCGCGATCGCTGGAAACAATAACGAAACCAACGCGTTTTACCGCGCGCTCGACCATAAACTGATGCTTGTATTCAGTATTGGAGTTCGCCAAATGCCCAATAACAAAACGCATGCGATTAGAATAGGGCTTACCCAGCTGCATACGGTCTTGAGCACGACGCATTTTACTGGCCGCAACCATTTCCATTGCACTAGTAATTTTTTGTGTGCCTTTGACGCTCGCAATCTGCGTGCGTATTTCTTTAGTACCTGCCATATCTCTCGAACCTAAAGTCTACGACTCTTGAGGGGTTTACGATGGTGCGAGATGCGCGCCACCACCGTATCGTTTTCGGGCTATCTATCAATTACAACGCACTCTACTTACCAGGTACGGCTAGCCTTGAGCTTGGTCAACAGTTCTTTGAACTTGCCTTCCAAATCACTGCTCCAATCACCTGTTGCATCTATATGTGCCATAGTTTCCGCATATTCAGATTTTGCGAACGAGAGCAGGGCAGCTTCAAAATCAAGTACCTTGCTCACTTCTATGTCTTTCAAATGACCTTCATTTGCGGCGTACAACACCAACGCCATTTGAGAAACACTCATCGGTGCAAACTGCTTTTGTTTCATCAACTCAGTGACGCGCTGACCGTGGCTTAGCTGCGCTTTAGTGACTTCATCCAGATCCGATGCAAATTGTGAAAACGCTGCCAATTCGCGGTATTGCGCTAAGGCTGTACGAATACCACCAGACAGTTTTTTAATTACTTTTGACTGGGCAGCACCACCTACACGGGATACCGAAATACCGGCGTTCATTGCTGGACGAACACCTGCATTGAACATCCCAGACTCTAGGAATATCTGACCATCGGTAATTGAAATCACGTTTGTGGGTACGAATGCCGAAACGTCACCCGCTTGTGTTTCAATAATCGGCAACGCAGTTAAAGACCCGGTTTTACCTTTCACGGCTCCCTTCGTAAATTTCTCAACATAATCTTCGCTGACACGAGATGCCCGCTCTAGTAAACGCGAGTGGAGATAAAATACATCACCGGGATAAGCTTCGCGGCCCGGTGGGCGACGCAACAAAAGGGAGATTTGACGATAGGCCCACGCTTGCTTGGTTAAATCGTCATAAATAATAAGCGCATCCTGACCGCGATCGCGGTAGTACTCACCGATCGTGCAACCCGCAAACGGAGCCAAAAATTGCATAGCAGCTGGATCAGATGCCGTAGCGGCAACCACCACGGTATGCGCCATGGCGCCGTGATCTTCAAGTTTACGTACAACAGCCGCGATGGAAGATGCTTTTTGTCCAATGGCGACATAGATACATTTTATGCCTGAGCCTTTCTGGTTAATGATGGCATCAACCGCAATAGCTGTTTTGCCAATTTGGCGGTCACCGATGATCAATTCGCGCTGACCACGACCAATAGGGACCATCGCATCAATTGCTTTCAAACCGATTTGTACGGGTTGATCGACTGATTTACGCCAAATTACGCCGGGAGCTACTTTTTCAATAGCATCGGTCATGGTGTTATTCAGTGAGCCCTTACCATCGATGGGATTACCTAGGGCATCCACTACGCGACCCAGCAATTCCGGACCTACCGGAACTTCCAAAATTCGACCGGTACACTTGCACTTTTGACCTTCCGCAATACCGCGATAATTACCAAGAATTACGGCACCGACAGAATCACGCTCTAGGTTAAGCGCCATACCAAAAACGCCACCCTCAAATTCAATCATCTCGCCATACATTACTTCAGCAAGACCATGAATACGAATAATACCGTCGGTTACGGATACCACCGTGCCTTCGTTTTGTGCTTCTGTTGAAAACGTAAGGCTATCAATACGTTGTTTGATAATTTCACTGATTTCAGAAGGGTTCAATTGCTGCATGCTCTATTCCTCTATCCCAACCATTAGGATTTCATTGCTTCGGCGAGTTTTGCCAAGCGACCTCGAATTGAACCATCGATTACCATGTCGCCGGTGTGAATAATTGCTCCACCCAACAAGCTCTTATCAACCGAGCTAAGCACGCTAACACTACGATTCAATTTGGCGCTCAGTGCTTGGGCCAATTTATTTACTAAGTCGGCGGACAGCTCGTAAGCTGCTGTCACTTCAACCTCAATGGATTTTTCTTGCTGTGCTTTCATCGTTGCGAATTGTTCCTTAATAAAAGGTAACAAGGCTAAACGCTTATTGCTGGCGAGAGTGCGAATGAAATTTTTAATTTTTTCATCCATATGCTCACCACAAATCTGGATAAATACCGTGGCCTTTTGAGTAGCCGATAAATCTGAAGCGCTCATGGCTTTTCTTACACGCTCTTGCTCGGCAACTGCCGCTGAGACTTCCAAAGCGTCTAACCAAAACGGCAACATGTTATCCGCCAAAGCCACTTCGAACGCTGCTTTAGCGTAAGGTCTAGCTAACGTACTTAGTTCAGCCATATCAACCCCGGTTACAAATCAGCAGCGAGTTTTTTAACCAACTCACTGTGAGCGTTTTGGTCGATAGATGAACCGAGAATTTTTTCAGCGCCGGCCAATGCCAAAACAACAACTTTGCTACGCAACTCTTCTTTCGCACGGCTCGTTGCTTGCTCGATTTCAGCTTGCGCTGATATTTTTATACGATCAGCTTCAACACGCGCTTTCTCTTTTGCTTCTTCAACAATTTCAATAGCGCGCTTATTGGCAAGATCGATTATCGCCGCCGCTTCTTTTTTTGCCTGCGTTAGCTGTTCAACAACTCTGCTTTGCGCTAACTCAAGATCTTTTTCAGCTCTATCGGCGGCTTGGAGCCCGTCAGCAATACGCTTGGCGCGCTCGTCCATTGCAGCAATAATAAATGGCCACACATACTTCATGCAGAAAAGCACGAAGAATAAGAACGCGATTGACTGCCCGATTAAGGTCAAATTTATGTTCACACCGAGAACCTCTGTTCTGGAAAGCGTTGCAACTAATAGAAACTTCTGTGTACGTTTCTAGTTTATCGCTTGGCTTTCCTAATTAAGCCAGTTTTGGTACAACGACGAACAGAATATACATACCAATTCCCACACCAACCATAGGAACAGCATCGAGTAAGCCAGCCACCAAAAACATTTTACCTTGAAGCATTGGCGCTAACTCTGGTTGACGAGCAGAACCTTCAAGTAACTTACCGCCGAGAATGGCAAAGCCAATCGCAGTACCTAGTGCGCCCAAACCAATTAAAATTGCAACGGCAATCAGTGCTAAACCCATGGTGTTTCTCCTCAGTTATAAAAAGTAAAAGTTAGTGATTGAATTGATCTTCGTCTGGCACATGATGAGCCATCGCCATGTAAACTACCGTCAAAACCATAAAGATAAATGCTTGCAAGGTAATAACAAGAATATGAAATATTGCCCATCCTAATTGCAAAAATGCTCCAAACGTACCTATCAGCAAGCCAGCGCTAAACATAGTTGCGATCAAGATAAATATCATTTCACCCGCGTACATATTCCCGAACAGCCGCAACCCCAACGCTATAGGTTTAGCAACCAAGGAAATCGTTTCGAGTAAAAAGTTAATGCAAATTAAAATAGGTGCAAATATCAGCCCCACGCCATGAAAAGATGGATGAAAAGGATGAAATGTCAACTCTTTAACAAATCCAATAAAACCCTTTTTAACAATGCTAAAACCTATCATTAAGCCGAACACGGTAAAACCCATGGCGAGTGTAATGTTTGGATCGGTGGTCGGTACAATCTTCATGTAAGTGTTGTGATCCCCGGTAATCAGGACCGCCAAATAAGGGATCCAATCCACGGGTATCAGATCCATCAAGTTCATAAAAAACACCCACGAGAAGATAGTCAACGCGAGGGGCGCAATGAAGGCATTTTTATGTGCAAAACCTTCTTTCACTGTTTTATCAATAAACTCAATAATCATCTCAACAAAATTTTGCATTCCGCTAGGAACACCAGAGTGGACTTTTACCGCGACGCGACGAAAAATAAACATTAATATCAAGCCAAGACCGATGGACCAAGCCATAGAATCAAGGTGTATAGCCATGAAGCCCATAGACTTCATTTCTTCTGCACAATGAGCAACCACCCAACTGGTACTTTCTTGAACACGAGCGCCTTCACAGTAAGTACCTTCCGGCAACTTACCCCACGTCAAATTGGTTAAGTGATGCTGTATATATTCCGTTGTAGAGGGAGAATGCTCTTCCGCTGCCATGGTTTAATCTCTAAAAAAATTACAAATTAAATAAGAACTTGCTGAAACACTAGCGAGAGCTCTTGTTCAATGTCCGTGCCACAAGCACCGACGAACAAACCTGTGCAACGATAAATGCTAAAAACAAAACCACCACATCAATTTTTTTTTCGTGCTGAAAAATCAGCGCGAACAACGCGGCCGTAAGAACAATTTTGACGGCCTCAGCGCGATAAAATCTATTTATTGTTACTACCGCGCCTAAAGTACCGCTACCGCGTGAAGCGTACCAAGCAAAGCTCAGGGCTGGCAACATACATGCCGAAAACCCCCACATAAGCGACAACCCAATTCGAGCATCAACCAACAAGACTGCCGAAGCTAAAATGATCATTGCTAAGCAAAGCATTAGCAGACGCTGCAAAATCGGCGGTTTAGGAATAGTACTAGTGAGCGTCGGACGGATTTTTTTGTTCTCAATTTTCTGGGTATTTTTGCGATTTCTAACACTCTGAAACCGATCAGCTAAAATCCAAGCCGCGGCATTATAGGGGGGATTACCCTAGTCCAGCAAGCCTAAAACACGAAGAAATAGACCCTTACTCGTTAGCAATATCCGTTAAAACGAGAATCCAAAGTTTTTCACCTTGTCTGGCAAGCATGCCAGTGCTTTTTTTCAACAATAAAAAAATATTTTGTTTATATTTTATACAGGATTGCACTACCGATTAATATTACTAGCTCGATAACAAATTGCCTTCAGGGCTAAGAGTTCATCGATCTTATTACTGGATATGATTCAATATCCCATCCAGCTCATCGAGTGAGTTGTACGTTATGACGAGCTTCCCTTTACCTTTGACACTGTGTTGTATTTCAACACCGGCTCCCAGTTTTTGCGAGAGGTTTTCTTCCAGACGCCGTATATCGGCAGACGGGGTCGCGCGCGTTTTTTCCTTGTTCTGGCTTTCTTGATGTAAACGAACTAAGGCTTCGGTCTGTCTTACCGACAAGCCTTTAGCAACAATTTGCCGTCCGATTTCTTTTTGAAGATTCGGTTCAAGAGTTAAGAGTGATCTGGCGTGCCCCATTTCTAAATCCCCCCGCTCCAGTAATACTTTTACATCATCGGTTAACGCAATTAATCGCAATAAATTAGTGATTGTAGTGCGCGATTTACCTACGGCCGTAGCGACTTCCTGATGCGTTAATTCAAATTCGTCCTGCAGTCGTTTGAGTGCCATGGCTTCTTCAATGGGATTTAAATCTTCGCGTTGTATATTTTCGATCAGCGACATGGCAATCGCCGCTTCATCAGGAACATCGCGGATAACCGCGGGAATTTTATCAAGGCCTGCTAATTGCGTGGCTCGCCAACGACGTTCACCCGCTATGAGTTCGTAGCGACCCCCACCTATGGGTCGCACTACTATTGGCTGCATAACGCCTTGAACTTTGATAGATTCTGCCAGCTCTTCAAGCGCTTCAGGGTGCATGTCTCGTCGCGGTTGATATTTTCCCCGCTGAATTAATTCCACGGGTAGATGTGCTAGTTTCCCATCCTTATATTCTAACTTTACGTCTGTTTCGCCTCCCGAGTTGGGTGCTATTGGCATAGCGGGTGCGGGTGAAGTTACGCCTAAACCAGCACTGAGGAGCGCATCCAAACCCTTTCCTAACCCTTTGCGTTTTGTCGACATTAATTTTTAACCTTGTAATGAATTTAGTGCGCAGCTTCTGTCGAATATAAACTTTTTGAACCTGTTTCGTTGCGGCGTATGATTTCTCCGGCCAAGGCTAGATACGCTAAGGCTCCTTTTGACTGCCGATCAAAGGCTAATACAGGCATGCCAAAACTCGGCGCTTCCGCAAGTCGGACGTTTCGTGGGATGCAGGTGCGATATAGCCGATCGCCAAAGTGCTGCGTCAACTGCACAGACACATCATTCGTTAAGCTGTTACGTGGATCGTACATGGTACGCAACAGCCCTTCAATTTTTAAATCGGGATTCAGTGCTCTTTGTACTTGATTTATTGTATTTACCAATGCAGATAATCCCTCGAGCGCATAGTACTCACACTGCATAGCAATGATGACGCCATTGCAGGCCGTCAATGCATTGAGGGTAAGCATATTCAGCGACGGTGGACTATCAATTAAAATGTAATCGTAACTTTTTTGTACTTGAGCCAACGCTTTTTGTAAGCGCCGCTCTTTATTTTCCATTGCCAAGAGTTCTACTTCTGCCGCTGTTAAATCGCCGTTCGAAGGTAATACATGATATTTACCACTTTCGGAGAAAACTACACAATCTATTATATTTTCTTGTTCGGTGAGTACTTCGTAGCTACTTCCATCAATTTCATTTTTATTAATTCCACTACCCATGGTGGCGTTGCCTTGAGGATCTAAGTCAACCAACAATACACGTTTCTTTGTCGCCGCAAATGACGCCGCCAGATTTACACAGGTTGTTGTTTTGCCAACACCACCTTTTTGATTAGCCACTGCATATATTCTGGTCAAGTGAATTTCCTTTAACCACTATGTGGTTTTCTAAATTTATTTACTTTTTCGTTTTAAAATTAACAAGTGGCGTTCGCCATCTGTTTCAGCAACGTTTAATTTTATACTTTCTAATATCGCTATTTTATCGTTTAACATTTGCAATTCTTCAGCAGGGTACTGGCCTTTCATTGCTATAAATATTCCACTTTCGTGTAATAGGTGCTCGCAATGACGTGTCATGTCTTCTAGACTTGAAAAAGCGCGGCTGATAACGGCATGATATTTTTTCTGTGGTTGAAATTTTTCTATTCGACGATTTTCAATTTCAACGTTATTTAATTGCAAGAGTGTTTTTATATGGAACAGAAACCGTGTTTTTTTACCATTACTATCTACTAAGGTAAATTGCTTCTGTGGTAACACTATGGCCAGAGGAATCCCCGGTAGCCCTCCACCAGTTCCTATATCAGCAATATTTTCTGTGTTGTACCGCGTTTGTTTTAAAAACGGCACTACGCTTAAACTGTCTAACAAATGTCGTTTAACCATTTGCTGAATATCACGAATAGCCGATAGATTATAGGCTTTATTCCACTTTTCAAATTCGCAAATATACATTAACAATTTTTTGATTTGTGATTCTTCCAAGTCTATCGACATCTGCTCAGTACCTTGCAGCAATATCTTACGCAGTGCATGTTCCAATTCTCGGTCTAATTCGCTCACTCAATTAACTCTATTTTTAAAAAAATACACTGAACTAAGAGGCTTGTTGTTCAGAATTTTCATTTACCAAGCGTTTCATCATGCCATGCTTTTTTAAGTACACCAGCAGTTGTGACACAGCCGCTGGGGTAATGCCTGATATACGTTGCGCATGAGCCAATGTTTGAGGACGTTGCATCGCCAATTTTTGCTTTACCTCGTTCGACAATCCTTCTACTTTTTTAAAATCAAAGTCATCTGGAATCAACGTGTTTTCATAAGCTCGCAAGCGATCAATATCTTCTTGTTGTCGTTCGATGTAGCCTGAATATTTTGCGGCTACCTCTATTTGTTCAGCAACATATTCATCGCTTACAGATTCACCTTTCAAATCTGCAATGTCCGAATAACAAAGCTCTGGGCGTTTTAGCAATTCAAACAAGCTATATTCATGATTCAATTTAGTTTGAATTTTAGCTTCGATTTTTTCAGCTTCTGGGGAACCAGCTTGAATCCACGTAGATTTCAAGCGTTGTTGTTCGCGAGTAATATTTTCACGTTTTTCACAGAATGCTTCCCACTGCGAATCACTAACAACTCCGAGTTCGCGACCCTTTTCCGTTAGGCGAGAATCGGCATTGTCTTCTCGAAGTAATAACCGATACTCCGCACGACTGGTAAACATTCGATAGGGTTCTTTAGTGCCGAGGGTAATTAAATCATCCACCAATACACCCATATACGCTTGATCGCGAGAAGGGCACCATGATTCTTTTTCTTTCGCGCGCAGCGCCGCATTTATTCCCGCCAATAAACCTTGCGCGCCCGCTTCTTCGTAGCCTGTTGTGCCATTGATTTGCCCGGCAAAAAACAACCCTCCTATCGCTTTAGTTTCTAGGCTATGTTTTAGATCTTGGGGATTAAAAAAATCATATTCAATCGCATACCCTGGGCGAACTATGTGCGCGTTTTCAAACCCTTTTATTGAGCGGACCAAATTTATTTGCACATCAAACGGCAAGCTTGTGGATATTCCATTAGGATAAAGTTCATGTGTAGTTAACCCTTCTGGCTCAATAAAAACCTGATGCGAATTTTTGTCCGCAAAGCGATGTATTTTATCTTCAATCGACGGACAGTAACGAGGCCCTATACCCTCAATGACACCAGAATACATTGGTGAACGATCTAATCCACCGCGAATGATGTCGTGTGTGTTTTCGTTAGTATGAGTAATCCAACAGCACATTTGCTCAGGTTGCATAGCTCTACTACCACGAACAGACATTACCGGTCTAGGTTCATCCCCCCACTGTTTTTCTAATCCATCGAAATTCACCGTGCGTGCATCAATACGCGGAGGTGTGCCCGTTTTTAGGCGATCCACCCGCAAGGGAAGTTCTCGCAAGCGTTTTGAAAGTGCTATTGACGGCGGATCGCCTGCTCGACCACCGGAATGATTTTGTAAACCAATATGAATAAGACCGCCCAGAAAAGTGCCGGCTGTCAACACAACCTGATTGGCTAAAAATTTCAGGCCCATTTGGGTTTTCACACCGCGTACTTGATCTTGTTCAACAATCAAGTCATCAGCGGCCTGTTGAAACAGCCATAGGTTTGGTTGATTTTCTAAGGTAGATCTGATGGCCGCTTTGTAAAGAATACGATCGGCTTGAGCTCGTGTGGCCCTCACTGCAGGTCCTTTTCGAGCATTCAGAACACGAAATTGAATACCGCCTTTGTCGGTCGCAAGTGCCATGGCACCACCCAAGGCATCAATTTCTTTGACGAGATGACTTTTTCCTATACCTCCAATGGCTGGATTACAGGACATTTGCCCTAATGTTTCGACGTTATGAGTGAGTAACAGTGTTTTGCTGCCCATACGAGCCGCTGCCAATGCGGCTTCAGTGCCAGCGTGACCACCACCAATGACAATCACATCAAACATTTCTGGGAAAATCATCTAATGACTACCTCGTAGCAAAACTGCCAATCGTTTACGTAAAGAAAAATGATGTTGTTCTCTGGGCCTTTCCGCAAAAAGATCGAGCATTATAGAGGTAGTTTTTGATTTGCACAAAACGTGAACAGAGTTCAATAAGCTGGTTTGTTGATCAATTCCATAATTCGTTAAAACTAATAAAGTAATTTAATATATTTATAAATATATTAGTTAAGAAGATATATATTGTTGTTATTAATAAGGCCACAACTTTCTGTTTATAAGTATATAAATATTAATTAAATCAAAGACTTATTGTTGTTATAAGCATGGGGGCTGAGGCGGTAAAAGCTCATAGCAAGCTGCTTGCAACCTGGCTATAAGATGGTTAG
>JAYWHF010000545.1:0-2545 GCA_043777855.1 Gammaproteobacteria bacterium
ATCCAATTAATTCGAACTTCATCGGTCCAAACGGCTTGCGCAGAACTCAGATTTGCGAGCGAGTAGTCCTGTTCCAGCCAAAGCTGTAACGTTAAACCAAACAACACAAACATGCTGATAAGGGAAATCCAGCGCGGTAATTTGGAGCCTGAAAGTTCGGCTAGCCACGAAAAAAAACCACCGATAAACGGGATGAGTATGAGCCAGGTGAGCATTTTTCTCTGGTTCCTTAAAGTCTTACAACAAAACGAGCGCGGCGAGAATAACAACCACACCGGCGGCAATTGTGGCAGCGTACCAACGCACACTACCGGTTTGAGTTGCACTCAATGCATGATGTATCTGCCCTATCCCAGCAGGTATCAAATTGAACACTTTATCAATCGGGTCTTTGCGCAAAAGCTGCGTCAAAAACACAAATCTTTTTACAATAACGAAGTTATATAACCAATCGAACCCCCAGCAGACAAACCAAAATTTTGTAAGCTTCTTGCCTATTGATGAAGAAGAAATCGCTTTTACAAATTTTGACTCGCCGAGAAATAGAAACGCCGAGAGAACAATACCGATGACGGCGATGCTTCCAGATACCCACTCGACTTGATGCTTAAGCGCCGCTTCACCTTCCGGGCTCACTGGCAAAACCCCTGCTAACGGCGGATGAATTAATGCACCTACAAAGGTGGAAAGTACTAAGAGTACGGCGAGTGGTAACCAGTAAGTAACCCCATGAAGCGCGTGTGCGTGGGTTTTTTCTTCGCCGTGGAACACGATAAAAATGAGCCGGAAAGTGTAAAGAGAGGTCATAAAGGCGCCGAACAAGCCCGCATAAAAAAGTTCAGGATGATGGGTCGTGAAAGCTTGCCACAAAATTTCATCTTTCGAAAAGAAACCGGCGGTAAGCATTGGAACAGCCGATAAAGCCGCACCGCCAACAATAAAACAAAGGTAAACAAACGGGATTTTTTTACGCAGACCACCCATCTTAAAAATATTTTGTTCATGATGGCAGGCAAGAATCACAGCGCCAGACGACAAAAATAAAAGCGCTTTAAAGAAAGCATGTGTCATCAAGTGAAACACGGCGGGCGCATAAGCTTTAACGCCCAAGGCCAAAAACATGTAACCGATTTGACTCATCGTTGAGTAAGCCAAAATGCGTTTAATATCGGTCTGCACCAAGGCGGCGAAACCAGCCATAACTAAAGTGATGGCGCCAATCACGCCAACCAAATATAGGACATCCGGCGCTAATTCAAATAGCGGATGAGTGCGCGCAATCAGATAAACCCCTGCTGTCACCATGGTAGCGGCATGGATCAAGGCAGAAACAGGTGTTGGGCCTGCCATCGCATCAGCCAGCCAAGTCTGTAAGGGTAATTGTGCAGATTTGCCAACCGCTCCACCCAACAACATTAATGTCGCAAAGGTAATGGTTACCGAGCCCACAGCAAAGACCGCAGGAGCTTGAGCAATGAGCTCCTGAATATTTAACGTGCCAACATGTTTGTAAAGAATAAACAAACCAATGGCCATAAAGGCATCACCAACCCGAGTTACCACAAACGCTTTCCTTGCAGCGGCACCGTTGGCAGCGTCACGGTAGTAATAGCCAATCAGTAAGTAGGAGCAGAGCCCCACGCCCTCCCAGCCAAAATACATTGAAATTAAGCTATCGCCCAACACCAATAAAATCATACTGGCCAGGAACAAGTTCATATAGGAGAAAAAGCGCGCGTAATCTTCATCACCACGCATATACCAAGAAGCAAATATATGAATCAAAAAGCCCACGCCCGTAATAACACCCAGCATGGTCAAGGACAAACCGTCAAGACGCAAATTAAAGGACGGGTTGAAGCCATCAACATTTAACCAAACCCAGAGAGGCTGAGTGAAAGCTCCAGACGGTGGCATGTGATGAAGAAAATCGTAACCGGCAAGCGCCGCAACGGTAGCAGCAAGGCCGATGGAGCCAACGCCAATGACAGCGGCGACATTCTCTGACAGCCGTCGGCGACCAGTGACCAGCAACAGGAAACCAATCAAGGGGAAGAGTATTGTAAGGTAGAGGTGATTCATCCGCGCATCTCACTTGCAGCATCAATATCCAAAGACTGATAGCGACGGTAAAGTTGAATAACTATTGCCAGACCAATAGAGGCTTCGGCGGCAGCGAGAGTCAGAATTAAAATAAACATAATTTGACCATCCGGTTGTACCCAACGAGCACCGGCAATCACAAACGCCAGCGCTGTTGCGTTCATCATGATTTCAATGCTCATGAGCACAAATAACAGATTGCGGCGAACCAAGACCCCCACCAAACCGACCACGAAAAGCATGCCCGCGAGCACCAGCCCATGCTCCATAGGTACGCCTTCCAATGAAAATTGACTAAACATGTTTATCCTCCTTATCAGCGTCGCGACCGAGATGCCACGCAGAGACCATGGCCGCCAACAACAACATAGAAGCCAACTCAACCGCTAAAACATAAGGACCGAACAAGGCTATTCCAACCTCTTTTGGGCCAACACTAACG
>JAYWHF010000546.1:0-2544 GCA_043777855.1 Gammaproteobacteria bacterium
TTTCCTCGCTGTTGCATGATCGTATGGTAGAAACTGTTTTTGATAGCCTTGATGCCGCTGAACAGATTTTCTTAACCCAAGATCCCGCCACACAAACCACGGTTGATATCCTTGGCGGTGGCCGCGCCGCATTAGCACGCGCAAATCAGTCCCTTGGGCTGGCCTTAGCAGAGGACGAAATTGATTATCTGGTTGAGAGTTTCAAAGCATTGGATCGCAACCCGGTGGATGTGGAATTGATGATGTTTGCTCAAGCAAACTCTGAACACTGTCGCCACAAAATCTTTAATGCCTCCTGGACACTCGATGGTGTCGAGCAAGAGCGCAGCCTGTTTAAGATGATTCGCAACACGAATGAGGTGGGCGGCCAGGGTGTACTTTCCGCCTATTCGGACAATGCGGCCGTGGTGGCTGGCCACAGTGCAGGGCGGTTTTACCCAGACGCTGACAGCAAAACCTATGGCTACCATACCGAGCCGATTCATCTGCTCATGAAGGTTGAAACACATAACCACCCTACGGCGATATCGCCGTTTTCGGGTGCCGGTACAGGCGCCGGTGGGGAAATTCGCGACGAGGGGGCGGTGGGCCGCGGTTCTAAGCCGAAAGTCGGGCTCACCGGTTTTAGTGTTTCCAATCTGCAGATCCCGGGGTTTATTCAGCCGTGGGAGCAGCCCTACGGCAAACCGGGCCGCATCGTCACCGCGCTAGACATAATGCTAGACGGCCCTCTTGGGGGGGCGGCGTTTAACAACGAATTTGGTCGCCCTAATATTTGTGGTTATTTTCGTACCTTTGAAGAAAATTTTGACGGCGAGCGTCGTGGCTACCATAAACCCATCATGCTCGCGGGCGGTTACGGGAATATCAAAGAAGAGCATATTGAAAAACCGCCATTCGTGGCAGGCTCAAAGTTAGTTGTGCTGGGTGGCCCAGCAATGTTGATTGGCTTGGGCGGTGGCGCGGCGTCGTCGATGGCTTCAGGCACCTCGTCGGAAAATTTGGATTTTGCCTCAGTACAGCGCCAAAACCCTGAAATGGAGCGTCGTTGTCAGGAGGTCATTGATGCTTGTTGGCAGCAGGGCGAGAAGAACCCTATCGCCTTTATTCACGATGTAGGTGCGGGGGGCCTTTCGAATGCCTTTCCTGAATTGGTAAAAGACGGTGGTTGCGGCGGCACATTTGAGCTGCGCAATATACCCAATGATGAGCCCAGTATGAGCCCTCTGGCGATTTGGTGTAACGAATCGCAAGAGCGCTACGTGTTGGCGATTAGCCCCAAGGATTTGCCGCGTTTTGAAGCCATCTGTAAGCGCGAGCGCTGCCCTTATGCCGTGGTCGGCGAGGCGACGGATGCGAAGCATTTGCTGCTCAACGATAAGCACTTC
The DNA here is from genome assembly GCA_043777855.1 of Gammaproteobacteria bacterium. GTDB lineage: Bacteria > Pseudomonadota > Gammaproteobacteria > Pseudomonadales > Cellvibrionaceae > Cellvibrio. Next base: position 1,389 of record JAYWHF010000546.1, read on the forward strand.
GATGCTAAGCCCGTGGATCTGCCCATGTCAGTTCTCTTCGGTAAACCACCCAAAATGCATCGCATAGCCGAGTCTTACAGCGCGGTAACCTCTGCTTTTTCTACGGCCGATATCGATATCAACGAGGCCGCCGAACGTGTCCTCAAGCACCCAGCTGTTGCCAGTAAAAGCTTCTTGATTACCATTGGTGATCGTTCGGTAACTGGCATGGTGGTACGCGATCAGATGGTTGGCCCCTGGCAGGTGCCCGTTGCAGACTGTGCTGTCACTACGGTGAGTTATGACAGCTTTAAAGGTGAAGCCATGAGCCTTGGCGAGCGCACGCCTATTGCCTTGTTAGACGCCCCGGCTTCAGGGCGTATGGCAATTGCTGAAGCCATTACCAATATCGCCGCGACTCGTATTGAAAAATTATCAGACATAAAACTCTCCGCTAACTGGATGTGCGCCGCGGGCCACAGAGGCGAAGACGAAAAGTTGTATCGCACGGTGCAGGCTGTGGGTATGGCGCTTTGCCCGGAATTAGGTATCACCATTCCAGTGGGTAAGGATTCTATGTCCATGCGCACCGCTTGGCAGGATAGAAACGCAGACGGCAGCGTTGAAAATAAAGCTGTAACCTCGCCTTTGTCGCTGGTAATTACGGCGTTTGCGCCCGTCGTGGACGTTCGCCAAACCCTCACGCCGCAATTAAGAGCCGACAAAGGCCTGACAGACCTGATTCTGGTTGATCTCGGCAATGGTAAGCATCGTTTAGGCGGCTCGATTTTGGCGCAGGTCTACAACCAGATGGGTGACCTACCGGCCGATTTGGATTCCGCGGCACAGCTCAAAGGTTTCTTTAATGCGATGCAAGCGAGCCTCGCCGCCAGCGAGATAATGGCCTATCACGATCGCAGTGACGGCGGGTTATTTGCAACGCTCGCCGAGATGGCGTTCGCGGGGCACACAGGTCTTAACGTGAATCTGGACGGCCTCGGCGAAGACCCTATTGCCGTGTTATTTAGCGAAGAACTGGGCGCGGTGTTACAGGTTGCTCGCGAGTTCACAAGCCGTGTGCAAGCACGTTTTATCGCCGCCGGTATTTCACATGTACAGGTGATTGCTCACTTGAATCCTGACGATACCCTGTGCATTCGCCACGGCGGTGAAAATC
>JAYWHF010000547.1:0-2542 GCA_043777855.1 Gammaproteobacteria bacterium
CATGACGAACACGAAATAGCTGAAGGATTACGACAACTGATCACTGTCTCAGACATTCGCGAGCGTCTGTCCTTGTCATCCCGCGAAACTGCATCCAGCTTTACTTGGGAGCGATGCAGCCAGCAATTTCTAAAAGCGATTAAGAATTAACTGTCCCAACGGTTGGACAAAGCATTCACGCACATTCATCAAATGGTGACAAGCTTTTTAGAGAACGATATTTTTTAATTTTTTTAAATTGGCGTCAGAAGAATAGTGATTTAGATAATCCTTGTACGCGGCATCTGGATCACTTGGAAACCAGCCTTCGATTGCCTTAGCAAATTCGTGGGCCGTTTCGGCGATATGAATGGAATTTCTACTGGCTTGTTCATAGCCAATCGAAGCAAAAGAAGTGCTAATCACTGAGCGATTCATCATCAATGATTCGGCGATTTTAACCTTCATCCCACCTCCAGAAAAAATAGGAGCCAAAGATACTTTTGCAAGCTCAAAAACGGCATACAGGTTCTCAACAAAACCAAGTAACTCGATTCGATGATGCTGTTTGCCTGCCAAATACCGCTCAAGACCTTTTCCTATCACTAGAATTTTTCCTCGCTTCAACAACGGCGCGACTTCGTTGTTTAGAAAATAAAGCCCTTCAATGTTTGGCCAATAGTCAGAGGCCACAAATATTACAGACTCTGAAACTAAGTTATTCGAAGGCAAGCAAGTAGTTTTTTGTTGAACAGAAATTGGCAAGATTCTGAAATCTTTTCGGCCATACAAAGCAGCAGCTCTGTACCCATCTTTCTGGGTAATTGTTACGACTTGATCAGCGAGTACCGCAGACATTCTCTCGTTGCGTAAACTAGCAAAATATGCTGGAAGATAATGTAGAGCGCCTTTGAAAATACGCTGCACTACAACGTCCACCTCAATGTTTTGGAAAAAAGAATAAATCTTGACACCAGGTACGAGACTGCGTATTTGCGGGATTAGCCCCCCTAGTAAAGAACTGTCGAACCAAATAATACTTGGTTGCAGCTGTTTTAATTCTTGCAAAAATTGTATTTTTCCTTTCGGAGAAAGCGTGGCGCATAAACCTCTGAAACTAGCAACAGCAGTACCGGTCTTGTTTTGAGTAGTATCTATCGCCCGAGTCCCGTTTAAAGGAACTCGATTGATTGAATACGCAATCACTTGCTCTCCAAATATTTCCTGAAACAGAGCTAAATTAGCCTTGGCTACAACACTACCACCATGGATAGTTTCACTCAGATAAGGTGAGCAGTAAACTACAGTAACATTTTCAAGTGTCATGCTCATTCAATATTTTTCTATTTCTTCAAAACAGAATCTTTTAAAAAAAGAAAGCATTGATACCAAAGTTTGAGACAAAAATAAATCTCCAGATAAATCATTTTTTTGTACTTGTGATGACGAACTTCAAAAGGAATAGATCGACTGAAATGAACCATAGGTCGCAAATAATCCAAGGGTTCAGCAATAAATCTCAACACGTTGTATCTAGATACAGATGCGCCACCGTAGGTTTTGGTGAATCCAGCTTCCTCAGAGTAAATAACCCTGAGTTTCCCATGCTTGAGCAGCTCAACAACAACAATCCAATCCCATGCATAGGCATGATCGCTTGGATATGCCAAACCCTTCAGAACTTGCGTACGGTATAAGCTGTAAAACCTTGAATTACTGTCTGGCATTAGCTGAAGGAAACTCGCTAATCGCTCATTTACCGAGTCTTCTTCAAAGCCTAAGTATCCGTCCAACACGCTGGCAACTGTTGGCAAGTTCTTTGGGGCAATATTGACTCCGATCAACGAAGCATCAGCCTCAAGCTGATCAACAGCACATTGAACGAATTTTTCATTCCATGAATCATCCGCTGCAGCCCACATGAAGTATTTTCCTAAAGCATCAGCGAGTGTGCTTTTGAAATTTTTAATCGCACCCTGGTTGGTTGGTTGTCGATGTATTTTGATTCGATCATCAATGCGTTGATATTTTTCACATATCGCAACAGTCGCATCCGTTGAGCAATTATCAGAAACAATGATCTCCAGATTTTGATGGGACTGTTTAAGCAACGAAGAAAGTGTCTGTTCAATGGTTGCTTCACCGTTAAATACCGGTAGTCCTATTGATACAAGCGTTTGCTGACTCAGCATATGTTGATTGTTCAAGGATTAGAGATAGTGGTTGAAAGCTAGTCTCAACCCATAAAAAATTGCAAAGATAAACAATAATGGCATGCAAATAGTTTTTACATATAGTTTTTTCAATTCACCAGTTAGTATGTAGCGATGCATGACACTTAACCCGATTAATACATAGCTTGCATTCAGGAATATCCAAATAGTAGCGGCGGCTAATGCGCCGTATTGAGGCACAAAGATCAAAATCAATGGCGCTAAAATTATTACTGCGAATGCATTCAAATACAAAGTCAGCTTTGTCCATCCATGCGCAAGCTGCATTTGATAAGGCACATACATGATCGCATTGAGCATATTTCCAACAACGAGTAGCTTGAGGGCAT
>JAYWHF010000548.1:0-7045 GCA_043777855.1 Gammaproteobacteria bacterium
TGCAGTAGCGCAACTTTGCGCGCAAACATCAGGCCGAGATGAGGTCTACCACCGGTAAAACTAAGGTGCATATCTCTATCCGCCGCTCTATCAAGCATATCCTGTGGATAGCCCGGCCCATCATCCTCAATCGATATACACAAAACCTGCTGGTGCTGAAAAGCGGAAACCCGCAATGCACTTCTGCAATATCGCGCGCAATTCACCAAAACATTATTGACCACGCCGCCTACCAAATCGGCGTCAAAATAACCTTGCAGTGATTCATCACAAACCAGCTCCAATTGGATCTTTTGGCTTTGTAAAACACAGTAATTACGCGCAATCTGATCATTGAGAATATCAATAACATAATGCTTATCAACTTGAACATGGACATGATCTTGATCCAAATGATAGAGCGACAACAACTGAATTAGCTCACTGTTAATTCTCGCCGTTTCGTACTCAAGCACAGCATAGGAATTAGCATGTGATTCATTTTGTGGAGGATATTTTTCTATTACATCGCTAACCGTATTCATCAACATTCCAAGAGAGTTCTTCATATCATGCACGCTTGACGCCAGCACAAATGAGAAATCTATGTCTATCGCTTTTGAATCCATAGAATCACCTGATAATTGCGTTAATGAGGCAGAGATTTTCCTGACTCAAGCCGTTTAAAGGAGTCTTCCAGTTGGCGAAAACGCAAATACTGTGCATGATTCGACGATATTAACGGCGCTACGCTCACGAGTGTTTGCTGCGCCAACAGGAAAAGTTGTTGATCTAGAGGTTTTAGTGTCAACTGTGCCACCAATGCTTGTACCAAATTTAGCCGTAACCCAACATGTTTCGGAAAACCCTGCAAAGCACCATTAAAGGCTTGTATTGCACGCACAAATTCTTTCGCATCATAAAATGCGATCCCATCCTTGTTGATTTTTGCAACCAATGCTTTATTCATTTCGCTGCAGGGCTCTTCCAACAAGCTGTCAATCTGCCGTAAAGCGTCCTCGTTGTGCGAGTATTCCCCCAGCAACTCTCGGGTAAGCTCATCAGCCTTGGCTATTTCATTTATAGCTCGCGAGGCATTAACCCGTTCAATTTTTGTGGGCAGCGTCAGTTGGTCGTAATCTACGTCAATAATTTTTTGCGCTGACAGCATCGCCTCTCGACTTTTTCTGTCATCCCCCACCGAGCTATGCAACTGCGCCTCCAACAAAAGTGCATTAACTTTATTGTCAGCCGTATTGCCGAATCGCGCACTGAACTCGCCTACTGATTTTAATGCATCGCGCAAGACAGGCCTTGGCATATTCCTATCAATTTTTGCCAACTGAATAGTAGCCCGCGCAAAACCGACATGAATATCCGGTCGATCATGGCACGAGTTTTCGCCCAGCTTTGCCGCGCTGCGAAACGCCGCCACTGCATTCAGCAGATCATTATTTCTCAAAGCAATAGTCGCCAAAGCTTGTTGTCGTAAGAGCGAAAAAGGCGACAGCTTTAGCGCCTGAATTAACACATTTTGCTGTGCTGGAAAATCCCCAAGCTCGCTCAACACTTCGGCTAAAACATCATAAGCTTTTAGACAGTAGGGATTATACTGAATCGCTTCTTCTAACCAGTGTTGTGCGCTTAAACTATCTCCCTGCATTTGTTTTACTCGTGCCATCCCAAGCTGAGCCCAATCTAATTGGTGAACATCGAGAATATCGCGGTACAGTTGCTCGGCATCGCTTGACCGTCGAGCGTCCAATAAAAGATCTCCCAATAATTTTTTACAATGATTGTTATATCGTTTGTTTTCTTGTATTTCGCGCTTGCATAAATTAATTGCTAACTCGAGATTCGAATCCTTAAGCGCCGCATAAATAGGTGCCAGCGCCAAACGCTGGGTCAACAAACGGCCGAGCCGTTGCGCCAAAGCTCGTGAGGTTATAGGTTTTGTAAGGTAGTCATCGGGCTCATGATCAAAGGCCGCCATAATAATATTTTTATTAGATTCACCGGAAATCAGTACAAAAATACTGTCATTGTTAAAGTTTGGGGTATGACGCAAAAACTCTAAAATTTGCTGTCCGGTTTTACCCGCCCCTAAGTTTTGATCACATAAGATAAGATTATAAGCGCTCACCTCACACAGACGCAGCGCTTCTTTATCAGACGATGCCACATCAACCCTGGGGACGCCTAGCTCCTTTAGCATATTGAAAAGCATCACCCTAAAGTTATCAAAATCATCAACAATCAAGGCCTGAACGTTTTCAAACTTGGCATCAATCATAAATTCCAGCTCTCTTCAGCGAGCACCAAATACGCATCTCCGCTCTGACACTAAAAATTTCTGCCACCAAAAATCGCCTATCATTACCAACAAATACAAGTGCAAGATGCTTTGAGAATAGCTCAAAACCCGCGTAACAAGAGCGCCGAATATAATTATTTTCAGGCCGATGATTTGAACAGCATTGAGCTCACCAAACATTAATCTGATAGAATTACCGCTCACCATTAAAGCACCTAACTTCCTTTCTTTAATCATAAATGCGCCGCTAAACTACCCATGCCCAAAACAGATACTCTGTACGCAGACCCGCTTGAACACGTAGAAACGTTCGCATTTGACGAGTCGGTCGTGAATGTTTTCCCGGACATGATTAAGCGTTCCGTACCGGGCTATGCCACGATTATCAATATGATTGGCAATCTGGCGGAACGCTATGCAAAACCAAATAGTATTTGCTATGACTTGGGCTGTTCGCTTGGCGCGGCATCGCTGGCCATGCGACACAGAATTCAGGTCGCTAATTGTCATATTGTTGGTGTTGATAATTCACGCGCCATGCTCGCGCGCTGCCAACAGGTTATAGATGCGGATAGCGCTGAAATATTGGTGGATCTGCGTTGTGCTGACCTTTGTGAATTTCCCATACAGAACGCATCAATTGTCATATTGAATTTTACACTCCAATTCATTCCCTTAGAGAAACGCAGCGCGATTTTAGAGCGCATCTATACTGGATTGAACCCAAACGGTGTTTTGATTTTGTCAGAAAAACTGGCATTTGAGGACGAGCAGCACCAAGCGCTGATGATTGAGTTACACCACAATTTCAAACGAGCCAATGGCTATAGTGATTTGGAAATCGCACAAAAACGCAGCGCAATTGAAAACGTGCTCATCCCAGAAACGCTAAATAAACATCGTGAACGACTGAAGAGTTCAGGGTTCGCAAGCGTAGATGTATGGTTTCAGTGTTTTAATTTTGCATCGCTGATCGCCATAAAGACTCCAGAACAGCATGAGTAAAATTGACTACGAATCACTCATAAACTATTTGCCCACGAGTCTTTTGGCTTCATGGGCAAGTACATTACCGCAGCAAATTGAAGAAGGTCTTTGCAAAAAACGCAATGGAGATTTAGCGACTTGGTTAACGGCGTTGGCCAACTTGCCCGCGCGTTCAAACCCTAAAATCAATTTCTTCGATAAGGTTGCCGTTGGAGAATCCAGCGATTACGACGAGCTCACCCTGCAAACACTCAAAAACACGCTTGAAGCACTTATACCGTGGCGCAAAGGCCCCTATTGGATTCACGGCATTCATATAGATACGGAATGGCGATCTGACTGGAAGTGGGAACGAATCATTCCTCACGTGGCGCCGCTTAAAGATCGCCTCATTCTGGACGTAGGTTGCGGAAATGGCTATCACTGCTGGCGCATGCTGGGCGCTGGCGCAAACCGCGTTATAGGTATAGACCCCTCACCTCGATTTGTCGTCCAATTTCACGCGATCAAACATCTTGCAGGCGACTATCCAATAGACGTCTTGCCCCTAGGCATTGAAGAATTGCCTCCCACGCTAAAAGCTTTCGATACCGTATTTTCGATGGGCGTCTTTTATCATCGTAAATCGCCAATGGATCACTTGCGGGAGCTCAAAGACGCTTTACGTGCTGGAGGACAGCTTGTGCTAGAGACCTTGGTGATCGACGGAACCTTGGGCGAGGTACTTGTTCCAGAAGCTCGTTACGCAATGATGAATAATGTTTGGTTTCTACCCACTTGTAACACTATGTTGAGTTGGTTACGTAAAATAGGCTTCAGCAATCCACGCGTTGTCGATGTAGCAAAAACCTCTACCGAGGAGCAACGCTCCACAGAGTGGATGAAATTTAATTCTTTGCCAGACTTTCTCGATACTCAGGATAACAACTTCACAGTTGAGGGGCACCCTGCCCCAATACGCGCGGTATTTGTTGCAGAGGCTTAATGGTAACGCCTTGCATGACTACCTGACTCTAAGCAACAAGCCTTGGCAATGCCCCTGAAATGCGGCGCGTTCAAGCTGCTTTAATTCTTTATCGGTTAATTTGCCGGGGCTGGATATAACGGTATGACTGTTACCCGCAGCCAAAGCTTCCCAAGTAATCCAAAGGCGACGAGCTTCGTCAGCACAATGAATCAAGCGTAAAAACCGGGTATCAACGCCGTAAGAATGCAAGAACTCACGGTTAAGATGCGAAGGCGCTACCCAAGTCACCCAGCGACTCTTACAGCTCTGACTAATAAAAGCGATCATTGGCATAAGAAATGAAGCTTGTTCAGGCGAATCATCAGCAATGATTAATTCTGTAATGCCACAAGGTGACGAAACTTCAGCGCTATATTGATGGGAATTATGTTTTCTATTCACGACGAATTACTCCTACACTTAGGCCTTCGATAGCAAATTCTTGATCACTTAAATCTACGTGAATAACGTCGAAATCAGGGTTCTCTGGCCACAACTCTACCTGCAGACGATTACCTATTCGCTTGTAACGCTTAACAGTAACTTCTTCGCCAATGCGTGCTACAACAATTTGGCCGCTGCGCACTTGGTCCGTGCGATGGACTGCTAATAAATCACCGTCGAGTATCCCTGCATCCTTCATACTCATACCGTTGACACGCAGTAGATAATCTGCGCTAGGGGAGAAAAAATTCCCAGGGATGTTGCAGTAATCCTCAATATGTTCGACGGCGAGAATGGGGCTGCCCGCCGCAACACGCCCCACAATAGGAATTCCTGCAACTTTTTCGGGTAGACGAATTCCGCGTGATGCTCCCGGAATGACCTCGATAGCACCTTTGCGCGCGAGCGCTTTAATGTGCTCCTCCGCTGCATTAGGTGATTTATACCCAAGAATGCTCGCTATTTCGGCGCGAGTGGGCGGATAACCCGTTTCTTCTGCATAGCTCTTAATGAGCTGTAGAACCTGTTCTTGCCGAGCAGTAAGATTGTACATTCGGAGCCTCACATCTATCTGTTTGTATATACAGTTATTGTGATTATATACAGTATTTTATGTTGCGCAAGAAAATTTCATAGAAAAATGATTCTCGCCAAGAAAAGCCCAAAAAAATGAATGTCGAAAGAAACAAGGCCGGACAAAAAATTAACGAAATACCAAAGCAATAATGCTAGTCATCTATATCGTGAAGCGGTGTATCCAGCTCAAATTCAGCGTGAATCTGCTCACACCAAATATTAAGGCGTTCAGCTGTTAGATTTTCTTGCTGATCCTCGTCCAATGCCAAGCCAACAAATTTCATTTCACCCGGAATTTCTGCCTTTGAGGCATCGAACTCGTAGCCCTCGGTAGACCAATGGCCCACCACATAGGCGCCATTCTGGACTACGACATCATGCAACATACCCATAGCATCGAGAAAATAATCACCGTAGCCAAATTGATCGCCTAGGCCAAAAAAAGCGACTCTTTTACCTGAAAAATCTACTGCCGAAATATCATCCCAAAATTCTTCCCAGTCCGATTGGATCTGGCCGAAATCCCACGTGGGAATACCCAGAATAACTCTCTCGTACTCATGAAAATCAAGCTGAGTTACATCCGCAATATCGCGCACATCGACCACGTCACCGCCTAAGCGCTGCTGAATGCGGTAGGCAATCTTTTCAGTATTGCCTTCATCACTTCCAAAAAAAAGTCCAACTTTTGCCACAAACACCTCGAGTATTAATTGAAACGACAGGCTAACGCAAAAACCGCGCAATTTTCCCAACAAAGACTCTATTACGCAAGTAATTGACACATAGCTCGAGGTAAAAACTCTTTTTTGTTCTTAACCCCAACCATCCCTAACCATCCCCTGCGGCCCTATTTTCGACGGAGGTAAATCCGCGTTATGTTAACCGAGTGTAACCAGTTACAATTATGGTAAGCGGCACACCTACCCTATACATTCTTCGTTATTCACTAAAAAAAATATGCATACATTATTATTCATTGACGATGATAGAGAGCTGAGCCAATTGCTCTGCGAGTATTTAACAACTGAAGGGTTCGCGGTAACGCCCTGCTACGACGGTGGAACCGGTTTGGCATGCGCACTCGAAAAACCGTTTTCCGCTATAGTGTTAGACGTCATGCTACCCGTACTTGATGGTTTTGAAGTATTAAAAACACTCCGAAGCACGCATACGACACCAGTGCTGATACTCTCCGCAAAAAACGACACTGCCGACAGAGTTAATGGATTAGAAATTGGTGCCGACGACTATCTACCCAAGCCCTGCGATCCTCGTGAACTTGTTGCTAGAATTCGCGCGATTTTGCGCCGCGCCAATACTAACGAAGCAGCACACAAACAATTAAAAAAAATAGAATCAGGCTTGCTAACATTGTATGTGGGTAATCGCCGCGCTGAATGGGCCAAACATGAAGTAGTGCTTACCGGTACCGAATTCAGCGTGTTGGAAATACTTGTTCACCGCGCCGGAAAAGTTATCAGCAAAGATGAAATGACGGAACGAGCACTTAACCGAAAATTGACGCCCTACGATCGTAGTATCGATGTACACGTGAGTAACATTCGCAAAAAACTTATCGGTGCCGGCGCCCATAAAGATTCGATTATTAACGTTCGCGGCGCTGGTTATATGCTCACAATACAGAACCCGCTTTAATAATCTATGACTCGTCTTTATCTCAAAATATTTTTACCATTGTGGCTTATCACTGCAACGATTATTGTAGGGACAAATCT
>JAYWHF010000549.1:0-7040 GCA_043777855.1 Gammaproteobacteria bacterium
ATTGGTGTTTTTGCGGGCTCTGGTGGAGTGACAACGAGCTATTTTGCAAATTTTGTTAATGTGAATAGTCACTTTGAAAAAGTAACTGCCAGCCCAACACATTTAGGCAATGATAAAGATTTTTTAGCTACTTACATTTCGTATAAGTTAAACCTGACTGGCCCGAGCATGACGATTCAAACCGCATGCTCCACTTCATTAGTGGCATTGCACCAAGCTTGCTCCAGTGTGCTTAACGGTGAATGTGATATGGCCTTGGCTGGTGGAGTCACAATTCGTGTTCCCCATATTCAAGGTTATCAATACAGTGAAGGTTATATATTTTCAAAATCGGGACATGTAAAAACATTTGACGAAACGGCTGACGGGGTTGTCTTTGGCAGTGGCTTGGGGTTGGTTCTCGTTAAAAAACTTGAAGATGCCGTTCGCGATAAAAATCATATCTATGCCGTTATTAAAGGCTCTGCTATTTCAAATGACGGCAAGGAAAAAATGAGCTATGCCGCGGCCAGTGCTAAAGGGCAAATTGCCTGCATTAATAATGCACTCAATAAAGCTGAGGTGGATGCAAGTACCATTGGCTTTGTTGAGTCACATGGAACAGGCACTTTCATGGGGGACCCGGAAGAGGTAAAAGCTCTATCGGCCGCGTTTAAAAGTCAAACGGATAAAAAAAGTTATTGTGCCTTAGGCGCCGTTAAAACCAATGTCGGCCATTTGGAGGCTGCGGCAGGCATCACCGGTTTTATTAAAGCAGTACTTGCACTTCATCATAAAATGATTCCGCCAACACTGCACTTTAATAAACCAAACCCAAGAATTAAATTTGATAAGACTCCATTTTTTGTAAATAACAGTTTAGTTAACTGGGATGCCGGTGAAACACCGCGAAGAGCAGCCGTTAATAGCTTGGGTGTAGGGGGCACGAATGCCTTTGTGGTGCTCGAAGAGTATATCGCTGCAGAAAAATTATCTATAGCGCGAGTGGTTAAACCTGTCGTTGTGCCTGTTTCAGCTAAAACGAAAACCAGCTTGCAAAACTATGTAAAAAATCTTTCTGAATATATTGCAGCTTCAGCAGATTCAAATCGTGAAGTTAACATTGCCGACCTTGCCTACACACTACAAACAGGTCGTGAAGCAATGGAGCATCGCGTGGCGTTTGTAGCATCAACACTGGCTGAGTTAAATGCTGAGCTACAGTTATTTTTGACTGGCGGCGCTACTATTTATAACAATATTTCGAATACTATTTTTGTTGCCAGCGAAGCTGAAAATAAAAGTAATACAGAATTATTTGATGATCGCAACTCTATAGATAATCGCAACTATGTAGCAGAAGTAACCTCAACTTGGGCCAGTGAACAGCAATGGGAAAAGATAGCAGATTTATGGGTTAACGGCATAGATCTTAATTGGAATGCATTTTATACAGATGGATTGCTGGGCGACGATCACATTCAGCGTATCAGTTTGCCGACTTATTGTTTTGCTAAAGACAGATATTGGATTGAATCGGGTCAGCTAACCCCGGCGGCTAGCACGCCACATTTACACCCATTGCTGCACACAAACACGTCAGATCTTATTCAACAATGTTATAGCTCTACCTTTAGTGGTGAAGAATTTTTTCTGCAAGACCATCAGGTGAATATCGGTGGCGAAAAGGCTCAAAAAGTTCTACCTGGTGTTGCCTATTTAGAAATGGCGCGCGCTGCGGTTGAACATGCATCTCCACAACATACAGAGCCAAAACCATCAGAAGCAAGGATTCTTGAATTACGGAATGTTGTTTGGGTGCAACCCATTGTTGTGATGGAAAAAAAACAAGTTGTTATTGCATTGTTTGTTAATGAAGAGTTTGCTAACGAAGAAAATCAAGCGATAGATTTCGAAATCTATAGTCAGGATTTGAACGACGACATTATTCACTGCCAGGGGCAGGCCCAATTTGGTTTATATTCTGTGCCCGCACAGCTTGAGCTTGTGCAACTCAAATCTCAGCTGACGCAAGGTAAATTTGACGCCGCGAGTTTGTATCCCATTTTTGCTAACATGGGGCTTAACTATGGCGCTTCTATGCAAGGCATTAGGTCTGTTTATTTGGGCGAACAACAACTTCTCGCACAATTACAGTTGCCCGGTGTTATTGATGCAGTTCAAGCAGACTTTTTTTTACATCCCTGCGTGATGGATAGTGCGTTACAAGCCACTATAGGTTTGCTCGTTGATTTAAATAATGCTCCGAGCCAACCCGCGTTGCCTTTTGCATTGGAATCCTTACGTATAGTCTCGGCTTGTAGCCGGGAAATGTTTGCCTGGATTCGTTACGCTTCAGGTAGTCAGCCTGGAGATAAAATTGCAAAATTAGATATAGATCTGTGTGATAAAAATGGCAATGTCTGTGTGCAAATGCTTGGGTATTCATCGCGTGTTGTTGAGCATAAAGTAAATTTTACGCAGCAAAAAATGGCGTTAAGTTCCGTGGCTAATGAAATAAAACCTGGTCTATTGTCTCTGGTTCCACGTTGGGATCCACTGCGTCTTGATTCGTTACAAAAAATAGATATTGCTGAGACAAGCAGAATTCTGTTGTTAACAAACGAACAAGCTTCTGCTGAGGGTAAGTTATTGGATTGGGTACAAAAATCCTATCCAAATGCTGAAATTCTAACTATATCTTCCGACGAAACTGTTGATGCTATTGCGGCGAAATTAAAAAATATTAAGTTTGATCAACTCGTTTGGATAGCACCTGATGTTGCTACAGGCTTTTCTGCAGAAAGCACAGAGCTGCCGGTGAATGATTCAATGATTGTACAACAAGAACAAGGCTTAATTACCGTGTTTCGCGTGGTAAAAGCGTTGCTGAATCTGGATTATGCCAGTAGAGATTTGCACTGGACTATCATTACTTGCAAAACCCAAGCTGTTAAAAAAGTGCCTGTTAAAAAAGAAGAAAGCATTGCCCCCGCTCACGCCGGAATATTTGGATTGATTGGCAGCCTCGCAAAAGAATTTCCACACTGGAATTTAAATCTGTTGGATGTGGATTCACTGGAGTCTGTAACCGCTATTGAATGTCTGTCACTTGCCGGCGATAAACAGGGCAATGGCCTTGCTTATCGTGAAGGTGAGTGGTTTATTCAAAACTTGACCTATCTGAATCCCTTGCCATCGCAATCGCCTATTTACAAACAAAACGGTGTTTATGTTGTTATCGGCGGTGCTGGTGGTCTTGGCGAAGTCTGGAGTCAGTTTATGATTGAACACTTCCAGGCCAAAATCGTCTGGATTGGTCGTCAAAAAAATAATGCGGCTATTGAAAATAAATTTAATTCGCTAAGTCGCTTTGGACATTCACCGATTTATATTTCAGCAGATGCAACTAATGTAAATGAATTGGAACAAGCTTGTAAAAAAATTCTGGAAATATATGCTGCAATTAATGGTGTAGTGCATTCAGCTATTGTGCTTCAAGACCAAAGTATTACTCACATGGATGAAATGAAATTTAGAGCGAGCTTATCCGCAAAAGTGGATATCAGTGTCAATATGGATAAGGTGTTTGGTGGCCTGGATCTGGATGTAATGATTTTCTTCTCATCCATGATGTCGTTTACTAAATCACTTGGCCAGGCAAATTATGCGGCGGGCTGTACGTTCAAAGATAGCTTTGCGCACCAATTAGCACAGCAACACACTTACCCGGTTAAAATTATGAACTGGGGCTATTGGGGCTATGTAGGTATTGTGACTGATACATTTTATAGTGCTCGCATGGCGCAAGTCGGCGTTGGTTCTATAGACGCCAATGAAGGCATGAATTCCCTGCAGACATTAGTGAGTTCTGAGTTACATCAAGTCGCCGTCATTAAAGCATTAAACACTCAAGCTATCGCCGATTTAAATTTATCCGAAACGGTAAACTATTACCCGGCAGCAGAAACATCTGTCGTATTGCCCCAGGTTCGAGAAATTTTGGTTAAACAATTATCCAAGCAAAAAATTGCTGGCAAAAAGGTTTCCACTTTGGATGGGGGCTTGTTGCTCACGGCGGCGATGGAAGAGCTCGCGAAAGAAATGCTTGCGGCTAGTTTGATTTCGCTGGAGCTGGACGTCAAACCGTTGAGTGGAAAAGGTGCATCCTTTTATGAACGTTGGTTAAGCAACAGTCTTGATTATTTACAACAACAAGGTTTGCTTGATAACGACTTAAATCCTGGTAAAAAAATAAGAGAACAAAAAGTAAGAGAGCTGGGTGTTTTGTGGGTTGAATGGGAGGCAAAAAAATCAGCATGGATAACCAATGCTAATCTAAAAGCCCAAGTCAACTTGTTAGAAGCCTGTTTGAAAGCACTGCCAGATATACTAACAGGCAAGCAGTTGGCAACAGATATTATGTTTCCCAATTCTTCTATGGAGCTTGTGGAAGGTGTTTACAACGGTAATGCGCTGTCAGATTATTATAATGATGCATTGGGTGAGACACTTTCCATCTGCATCCAACAAAAACTAGCGAAAAACAAAGAAGGTAAAATTCGTATTCTGGAAATTGGTGCCGGTACAGGTGGCACTACAAAAAAATTATTACCTCTGTTGAAAAAATTTGCCGGCTCAATTACTGAATATTGCTACACAGATTTATCCAAAGCCTTTTTAATGCATGCGGAAGAATACTACCAGCCGCAGTTTCCAGCACTGACCACTGCCATTTTCGATGTATCTAAACCTCTTGCTTCGCAATCCATTGCACTAGATCATTTTGATTTTGTGATTGCGACCAATGTATTACATGCAACACCCAATATTCGCGACACGCTGCGCAATGCCAAAGCAACTTTAAAAAATAACGGCATATTGTTGCTCAACGAAATTAGCACCTGGTCCTTGTTTAGTCATTTGACTTTCGGTCTGTTAGAGGGATGGTGGTTACACGAAGACACGGCCCTGCGTTTGCCGGGCAGCGTCGGTCTGGCACCTGAAAAATGGCAGAGTGTTCTCGCTAACGAAGGCTACACGTCCATCGTGTTTCCTGTTCAAGATACGCATTATTTAGGACAACAAATAATTGCTTCCAGCAGCGATGGCTGGGTGCGTCAACCGATTCAATCTATAGCGCAGCCATTGAGTAATTCGTCAGACGCAACAAGCAATAGGCATTTGGCAATTGCAGCGTCGGCGAACACAGCAGCAAGCGTCACTCAATCACTCAATAGTAAAGTGCTTAAGGGTAGTGAAGAAGCTCTGCGCACAAACTGTATTTCTTACTTTCAGAAATTCGTTGCTGAAACCTTGCGGATGAAACCTCAGCAGCTGGATGCCTATAAGCCCCTTGCGGATTATGGTTTGGATTCCATTCTGGTTGTGCAGCTCACCAATAAACTTCGCAAATTATTTCCGGAAGTGAAAAGCACTTTGTTTTTTGAAGTGCAAAGTATTGACGGCCTGGTTGATTATTTTCTGGAACGTAAAAAAGATACTCTAATTGCTTTAACATCCACCGATATGTTCACGACAACTGCAATGCAATCTTCATCGTCAGATGTGTTGTCGGTAGCGACTGATGAAGTGGCCGTAAATGAGCAGGTTGTATCGCGAAGTTTGAGAAGAAGCCGTCAACAATCTATTGCTCTTGAGAAAGAGGCGCCAGCTACTTCTGCTATTTTTGACGTGGCGATTATTGGCGTCAGTGGCAGATATCCACAATCAGCCAACTTAAATGAATTTTGGAAAAATTTATCTAATGGTGTTAATTGCGTTACTGAAGTTCCGCAAGATCGTTGGAATTGGCAAGACTATTACGATGCTGAAAAAGGCAAGCCTGGAAAAATATATAGCAAGTGGGGCGGTTTCTTAACAGACATCGACAAATTCGATCCGCTATTTTTTAAAATTTCGCCGAAAGAAGCGAAGCGTATGGATCCGCAAGAGCGATTGTTTTTGCAATCCTGCTATCACGCTATCGAAGAAGCCGGTTATACACCAGAGACCTTGGGCAAGACAGAAAAGGTGGGTGTATTTGTGGGTGTAATGAATGCCCGATACACATCGCAGCCACTGCATTATTCGATTGCGAATAGAGTGTCTTTTGTTTTTAACTTTCAGGGGCCATCGATGGCGGTGGATACCGCCTGTTCGTCGTCATTGACGGCGATACATGTGGCCCTGGAAAGTATTTATGGTGGTTTGAGTGAATGCGCCATTGTTGGCGGTGTTAATTTAATTATTGATCCCGTGCATTATCTGGAACTTTCAGAGCTGACTATGTTATCCAGCGGTGATCAATGTAAATCCTTTGGTGATCACGCGGATGGTTTTGTGGATGCGGAAGGTGTGGGCGCACTCGTACTAAAATCCTTAAAACAAGCGGAACAGGATGGCGATCATATTCACGGTGTTATCAAAGGAAGTTCTGTTAACGCGGGTGGAAAAACCAATGGTTATACAGTGCCAAATCCTAAAGCGCAAAGTGCGTTGGTATCTGTCGCATTAGCGCGCGCCAATCTTACAGCAGACGATATCAGTTACATTGAAGCTCATGGAACCGGCACGGCTTTAGGGGATCCCATTGAAGTTGCCGGGTTGACTCGTGCATTTAAAGAAACCAGTCATGCTACACAGTTCTGTTCTATTGGCTCATTGAAATCCAATATAGGTCATTGCGAATCTGCTGCGGGCATTGCGGGTTTAACCAAAGTATTGCTCCAGTTGAAACATAAAAAACTAGTGCCTTCGCTGCATTCTGATGTTACCAACCCCGAAATTGATTTCAGCCAAACACCGTTTAAAATTCAACGAACATTAGAAAATTGGCAGCGTCCTATTCGCAGTCTGAATGGGCTTAATGAGGAGCTACCACGTATTGCTGGTATCTCTTCGTTTGGTGCCGGTGGTGCTAACGCACATATTATTGTGGCGGAATATCAGGAAAAAATTAAAACGACAACGGGTGTTGACGCACAGCAGAATGATGTAACTATTATTCCTTTGTCGGCTCGCACAGCAGAACAGTTGCAACAAAAAGCCCGCGATCTTTT
>JAYWHF010000550.1:0-7031 GCA_043777855.1 Gammaproteobacteria bacterium
CGCGCTCCAATAAACCTACATGCCTCAAAAGATCAACACGCCACACAGGGAGCGCGAAAAATGAGCGTTAATTTATTTCCCCTGGATAGCCATGCAAAATAATAACAATGCCGTTAAATTATTCAGAAAGTTCAGACATTTATTTAACAGCTTAAATCAGAAGCAGATTACTGAACGCTTCCATTTAACGGAACAGGCGCTGTGGGCCAGCGAAACCTCGCTGCACGCCATTTTGCGATACTCACCGGCACTTATCTCGGTAAAAGATTTGCATGGCGATGTTGTACTTGCCAGTGATCATTTCAATCTCATGGCAAACATCGATGAAACTGGGTTTGTTGGAAAAAATGTGTTTGACGTCTACCCAAAAGACGTTGCCCAATCCATGTGGGACATAGACATTGCCACTAAGACTAACCAGCAAACCTATGAGCTGGAACTAGATTTAATGCACAAAGATGGAAGCTTGCACACCTACCTCATTATTAAGTTTCCACTGCGCAACAAAGAAAATAAGATTTTTGGCATATGCACAATCGGCACCGATATCTCTGAGCGTAAGCTCGCCGAAAACGCCCTGCGCGAACAACAGTCACGCCTGAATTACTTGGCCTATCACGATTCATTGACTTCCTTACCGAATCGCTCGCTATTTTATGACCGCATTTACCAAGGGTTAGCACGCTCTCGACGCAGCAACAGTAAAATTGCACTCATGCTGTTGGATATCGATTGCTTTAAAAGCATCAATGATAGCCTCGGCCACGATTCCGGCGATTTGCTACTAAAAGCGTTTGCAGGCCGTTTGCGGGAAAGTGTGCGTGATATGGATACCATTGCGCGCCTTGGCGGCGACGAATTCGTCGTGGTTCTAGAATGCGTAAACAAGCTTGACGACATTGTTCCAGTCGCCAATAAGCTGCTGGCGTCACTGGGCTCCCCTATCGAAATCAATGGCCAACAGGTTAGCACCACCATCAGCATGGGCATCAGCATATTCCCCGATGACGGAACTGACACTGACGAACTCTTAAAAAATGCTGATGTAGCTATGTACAAGGCCAAAGAGGCCGGCAAAAATAACTACCAGTTTTACACCAAGGGAATGAACGCGACTGCGATAAATTATTTACTGCTGGAAAATGACCTGCGCCGCGCACTTGATCAAGAACAGCTTACTCTGCACTACCAACCACAAATTGATTTGCACTCCGGCAACATCATGGGCGTTGAAGCGCTTGTGCGCTGGCAACACCCAACTCGAGGATTAATTTCCCCGGCGCATTTTATTCCGCTCGCGGAGGAAACCGGGTTAATTGTACCTATTGGCGAATGGGTACTGAGAGAAGCTTGCCGTCAGCAAAAGCGCTGGTTGGTTGCGGGAAAACATGTGGGGAAAATTGCTGTAAACCTATCCCCGCGCCAATTTCGCCAAGAGAATTTTCCAGGAAAAGTGGCGGCGATTTTGCTCGAAACTCAATTAAGCCCAGAGTATTTGGAACTTGAAATTACTGAAAGCTGCGCAATGGAACACGCAGGCGAAACCATTAATCAGTTAAACCAACTCAAACAAATGGGGCTTTCTTTATCGATTGACGATTTTGGCACTGGTTACTCGTCGCTCTCCTATTTGCAACGCTTCCCCATTCAAAAACTAAAAATTGACCGCAGCTTTGTTCACGACATCCACACCAATGAAAATGATGCCAGCATCGCTAAAACCATCATTGGCTTAGCCCACAGCATGAAGCTGCGTGTCGTAGCAGAGGGCGTGGAAACGCAGCTTCAGGCAAATTGGCTACGCCAACACGGTTGCGACCAGGCCCAAGGATTCCTCTACGCAAAACCACTGCCCAGTAAACTATTCGAAAGCTATTTCCGCAACGGTCGCTTTTGTTTTGATGACGCAGCAGTATCGCTCCTTGATGATACCGCAAGCGCATAAACTATCCGGCTAACGCGTTACCCCTTGCCTCGCGTTTTATTGTTATGCGGACGTGCATTTTCTTCAATAAATGCAACCATCATATCGGCGATATTTTTCTTCGTTGTGGTTTCTATACCCTCCAAGCCTGGCGAGGAGTTAACCTCCATGACCAAGGGGCCTCGATTCGAACGCAATAAATCGACACCAGCCACGTGCAACCCCATAGTTTGGGCAGCCTTGATCGCCGTAGTGCGCTCGGCCGGTGTTAATTTGGTGACTTTCGCACTGCCACCACGGTGTAAATTTGAGCGAAACTCCCCCTCTTGAGCGGTGCGCTGCATGGACGCCACAATTTTGCCGCCAATAACAAAACAACGTACATCGCTACCATTCGCTTCTTGAATAAACTCTTGTACTAAGAATTCGGCGCGCAGCTCGCGAAAAGCTTCAATGACACTTTCGGCAGCCTTAGACGTTTCCGCCAAAACAATCCCGCGGCCTTGGGTGCCTTCGCACAACTTAAGCACGAGAGGAGCTCCGCCGACCAACTTAATTAACTCTTTGGTATCGTGAACGTTATAGGCAAAACTTGTTTTAGGTAAGCCAATACCTTTTCTCGACAACAACTGTAGCGCTCGCAATTTGTCGCGAGAACGTCCGAGCGCAACGGATTCCGTCAGACAGTAAACACCCATCATTTCAAACTGCCGAATCACCGCTAATCCATAATGGGTAACCGAGGCACCAATGCGGGGGATGACTGCATCAAACCCCAGCAATTCTTCCCCCATGTACCATATCGCCGGATTAGCCGAAGTGATGTCCATGTAGCACTTAAGGATATCGATTACCCGAACTTCATGACCACGCGCCAAACAGGCCTCAACCAAACGGCGAGTTGAGTACAGGTGGCGATTGCGAGACAAAATAGCTATTTTCATAAAGAATAAAGAACTCATAAAAAGCACGTAGGCTTTAATTAACAGCCAACCAAAGTAAGCCTGAATGATTAAAAAGCGATGAATTTGTAACTAGGCCTAGGACTTCAGCACGGGAGGTTGAGTTTTATTACCTCCCAACAAAAATGACTTATTGCTATCCACTAGAAACCTTCGTTTCAGCGCGCTCCGCCCTAGTAACATACGAAAGCGCATAGTTTCGCGATCCGTAAGTGTCACTTCTATAACCCATTGCTGGCCGCCTGCCATCAGCGTCGTTTCAATTACCGGCCGCAACTCGGCATGCCCGCCAGAATCTGTGACCATACGCCGTTCTTTTACTGGCGCATCACACTCTACAAAGCTGCTGACGGATAACTGCAGCGGATGAATCCCAAATCGCACCCATGCCACACCGTTACGCTCATAGTGCTTCACGTAAAAAGCATGTAACGCGCTGGTTTTGGCCCCAGTGTCAACTTTTGCCTTTATGTGACCTATCGCCAAGTCAGGCAAAGCCAACCATTCCCGCCACCCCACCGTCTTTTGCGCTAGCTCCATGTTTACTCCAACCCCATGGTTGATAAATGATTAGTTAACTCAGGCCGCCATTATTCGTAAAATAGATGAATCTTTTGCGGTCAATCTAAAAAGGTCTTGGACAAAAACCTGACGCTTTTGGATATTTTCCTTTTTTTTTAATTTAACCTATGGTAAATAGCGCGGGTCAATTTTAAGAGCACTTTTATCTTTTCAGCGTTCCCAGGATTGAATTGCTAAAAACTGCCCTTATAACCACCAAACCTCTCGCCACTGGAGTATTCACATGTCTGCTGTTGTAGATCACTCTCAAGATTCGGATTTAGTAGCCGATACAAGTTTAGACGCGGAAGATGACGTTTCGCCGAAGTTAACCGGCAAAGAAGCAACGCAGTATACCCTCGAAATGCGCCGCAAACTGGAAGATCGCCTAGAGCGGAAACGCATCAAGGACCAACTCGGCTTTGATGGGCTTTCAGACCTCGACTTTTGATTTTCATAACGCCCCAAAAAAAAGCCAATGCTCTCGCATTGGCTTTTCTCAATCTACATTTTAACGTGTCACATTGACTGCAATGTTAAAACCTGAAGTCCGCACCAAGGCTCAAATATTTACTAGATTCACCACCAATGTAAGTTAAATCAACGCTAAACGGCTCCCCGAAAAATTTACGAGCCCGAAGAAGGTAAGCATTTGAGCCCTCTCTAAAAACACCAGCACCAACACTAAAACTACTATCAAAATAGTAATCGCCGATTAGGTGTTTCGCATCGCCAAAATCACCGTCTTCATAACGTGCTTCAATATTGACGTATTGATCGCCACCAATATCTGTTACATATTTGGCATAAATATTAGCGTCATAACCTTGATCGTGAGCATAACTCGTTGCTACCAACAAACCATCTATCGGAGTAATGCCGATGTTTGCGTACCAATCATTATCTGTCCATTTAGCATTTGATCTTTTCAAATCATATGTTGCTCTAGAAATGCCGCCAGCGACATAAAGAAAACTTTCTGGAATAAAAAATTCGACGCCAGCGTTGTAGTTATCCCCCGATACCGAGTCTTGTGAAAAGTGACCAATACTCGCATTAACATTACTATTTTTGCCTAAATAGGCAGCCTCAGCGAGTGGAACATTCTCAGTAAGCACTTCGTTAAAATAGTAGGCACCTTCAAAGCCATAAGAACTTTGCTTTACATTTGTATCATCGACATCAAAACGCCCCACGTTAGCGCCAAGGTCAAAATTGTATGATTCTGCAAAGACAAAACTGGATACGCACAGAGCACTAATCACTATCACGCTTTTTAACTTAATTTTCATTTACATCTCCTTAATAGCATCAAAATCGCAATTTATTCGCAACGAAAAAATTACGCACAAGAGAGACAACAAAAAATTTTGCTGTCCTCAAAGTCACGCTAACCGCTTTAACTGAGTGAAAAATGGATAACGCATAATAGTAGTAACGGAGAGTTAGACACGCATCTCGCCGCTACACTTATACATCTGCCTATCTTCCAAGCGCATGGCCGTTAACGAACCGCCCCACACACAACCCGTATCTAACGCAAAAACGTTAGCTACAGGTTGGTCATTACAAAGAGCGCGCCCTTCTAGCGCAGCCCAGTGTCCAAAAATAATATTATCATCCAGCGTTTTACGCATTGGATGGGAAAACCAAGGCAAAAACCCCAAAGGCGCGGCCGAGACGTTGTCTTTAGTGTTCAATTCCAATTCACCTTCCGCCGTGCAAAAACGCATACGCGTAAAATAATTTGTGATCAAACGCAAACGCTCTTGACCAATTAATTTATTTTTCCAACTACTGGGTGAATTGCCATACATGTTGCTTAAAAAATCCCGACTGTAGCGACTTTGCAGCACAGCCTCCACTTCGCGAGCATGCGCTTGTGCTTGATGCAAACTCCATTGCGGCGGAATCCCCGCGTGTACCATTGTAAACCCTAGTTGTGCGTCGGTATGCAGAAGTTTTCCTTGAATGAGCCAATCAACCAGTTGCTGCTTATCTGTTGCTAACAAAAGACTACCCAGCGTATCGCTAGGGCTCGGCTTGCGCAGCCCATGCGCAATGGCCAAAAAATGTAAGTCATGATTACCCAGCACGAAATCAATCGAATCACGCAACGAATACAAAAATCGCAAAGTCGCCAAGGAATCTGGCCCGCGATTAACTAGATCACCAACCAACCACAAGCGATCTCGCTGCGGATCAAAAGTAATTTTTTCCAACAAACATTGGAGCGATTCAAAACAACCTTGAATGTCGCCAATCGCATAAGTGCTCATAGTGATATGTCACACAAAAAATAAATTAATGAATAGCATGCGGCGGCACAAGCGCGAAGGCAGGAATAACTGCGCTGAACTGCAAACCATTATCCGCGCGCAATTGATAACTCCCTTCCATGATGCCGGTTTCTGTCTCCAGAACTACACCACTGGTGTAAATGTAGCTGTCACCCGGCGCAATAACTGGCTGCTCACCGACCACGCCTATACCTTGCACTTCTTGCAGGTTGTCATTTGCATCGCGAATCATCCAATGCCTACTGATTAATTGCGCTGACTCGTCGCCTTCATTCGCGATTGTAATGGTGTAGGCATACACATAACGTTGCAACGGAAGTGTTTGCTCAGCCATATAATTTGTTTTTACGTTAACTACAATTTTATTCGTCATAATGCTTTTTACTTTCCTTAATAACACCAGATTCTGCAACCAGTAACTCTGGCTGCAACTTATCCAGTAGATTACTGGTAGCCACAAATTCTGCCAATGAAATTTCTTCTGCCCGTGCTGAAGTATCTATCGGCAACTGCGCGATTATTTCCGGATCCAGCAGCTGCTTCAAGGCATTGCGTAGAGTTTTCCGGCGCTGCTGAAAAGCAACATTAACTAACTTTTCTAAGGTTTTGAAATTACTTGCCACGTAGGGTAATTTTTTATGCGGAACTAGACGCACAATCGCGGATTCAACTTTCGGTGCTGGATCAAATGCCGTGGGTGGAACTTCAAACAAATTTTCAACGGAACAATAGTATTGCACCATGATCCCTAACCGACCATAGGCGCTATCGCCCGCTTGTGCCGCCATGCGCTTAACCACTTCTTTTTGCAGCATAAAATGCATGTCACTCACGCTAGTGCTGTAGGTCAGCAGGTGAAAAATAAGTGGTGTAGATATGTTGTACGGCAAATTACCCACGATACGCAAGGATCTGTCACTCTGTGTATGAGGCAGTGAATCACCCTTGAGCAATTGCGCAAAATCGAATTGCAGGGCATCTGCCTGAAATAGGTGAAAATTAGGGTGCTTTTCAAACTTCACTTTTAGCCACGGCACCAAATCGCGGTCTAATTCAATCAGCGTGATGTTGTCGCAACTGTTGGCGAGTAATTCTGTAATGGCGCCTTTGCCAGGCCCTATTTCCACAATAACATCGTTTTTTTGAGGGTGTATAGCGCGGACTATCTCGCGAATTACGCCATGATCTATGAGAAAGTTTTGGCCAAAGCGTTTACGCGCTTTGTGCTGTATTTCTTCGTTTAAAAATTTCTTCATGCCGCTACTCTCTACCTTCAACCTTCAA
>JAYWHF010000551.1:0-7031 GCA_043777855.1 Gammaproteobacteria bacterium
CGAAACACTTCCTGCATCGCCGGCGCTTCACCAATGATTTCAGTATTAGGGTCAATTTCCGCAATGACTGGTTGATCGCCCTTTTGTTCATGCGCATGAGCTAGCGCTCGCTGAGTCACAGCGACGGCGTCGTCGACATCAAACGGCTTGGGCAAGTACTCAAAAGCCCCGCCTTGATAGGCTGCAACAGCGCTTTCTAAATCAGAATGCGCGGTCATGATGATGACTGGAATATGTGGGTGAGTACTGTGTAGATTGCTGAGCAACACCAAACCATCGGTTCCGGGCATACGGATATCACTGATAATCGCATCTGGCGTATCACGATTGAGCTGATTTATGGCCGCATCACCAGATTCGAACACCCGCGTTTCTATGTTCGCTTGCTGAAGCGCTTTTTCCAGCACCCAGCGAATAGAACGATCATCATCAATAATCCAAACTTTATTAGGCTTCTGCATGCTATGCTTCCATTGGTAAGTAAAGCGAAAAGCAGGTTTTACCTTTCTCGCTCTGGCACTCGATGAGGCCATGGTGTTGGTGAATGAGATGTTGCGAAATCGTCAAACCCAAGCCGGTGCCATCGGCGCGCCCGGTAATCATGGGGTAGAAAATATTTTCAACAATATCGCCGGGTATGCCGGGGCCATTGTCGATAATGTCAATCCGACACACCAGCGGATGATGCTTGCGGCCTATCGTATATTGGCGATGAACGCGCGTACGCAATTGAATAACGCCGTTGGTCATGCCAGCCTCTAACAGGGCCTGCATCGCATTGCGAACGATATTGAGACACGATTGAATCAGTAATTCTTTGTCGCCAAGCAGATTCGGAATACTGGGATCGTAATCGCGTACCAACGTCAGCGCATCATTGCTTTCCGCCTTGATGATAGTCGCAACGCGTTCAAGCACTTCGTGAATATTTAGCTCGGACCACTTAGGTAATTGATTGGGGCCAAGCATGCGGTCCACTAAATTACGTAATCGATCCGCCTCATCAATAATAATGTTGGTATATTCCGTAAGGCTCGGATTGGGTAGCTCGCGCGCTAAAAGTTGCGCCGCACCGCGAATACCACCTAGCGGATTTTTAATTTCGTGAGCCATACCTCGAATTAAATTTCGCGTAGTTTCGTGCGAGGACGCCAGCATTTCATCGCGACTGATACGCAGCAAACGATCAATCGGTTGCACTTCAATAATCAAATCATCTTGGTCGCCAAAAGGCGTGACTGTGTAATCAACAGTAATCAGATCACCGTGAAGCAGCCGCCACTCAGCATGGCGCTTGGTGTAATGGTTGGCTTTGCTGGCAGCAAGCTTGAGTTGTTTTTCGGTTTCTTCGGTTTCGAAGAAAAAATAGGTGAGCGGCTCTCCACGATTGGTTTCGCAACTCATCGCCAGCAAGGCTTCAGCGGCTGGGTTCATATGAATAAGCAGCAAATTACTATCCACCAATACAATGGCAGTACTGAGATTATCCAATAAGGGCTTATAAAAATCGCGCCGACTCACAAGTACCGCAAACTCCCGTAAAAATTTCACTCCAGAAGCAGACTCTTTGCCAAGAATGCTCCCAACAAAACCTACTTGCTAAAAATGCTTTAGCAAGGTGCAAGCCTGAGAATGCAAGAAGTAAACCAAGTGTTATCAGTTTGAATGTGGGGCGTTTAGGCGGCGAGATTTACAACGAGCACAAAATTATTGCACAAAAATAGTGCAGCGCGGAGTTTTTCTGACTCGTAAACGGGTTTTTACAACGCATAAGAAAAAGCCCGCACTCTTAAGAACGCGGGCTTTTTCTTTATTGCTAAGGGTAAGAACCGAACTACCTAGCTACCTAACTACCTAACTAACTAAATAACTAAATAACTAAATAACTAAATAACTAAATAACTAAATAACTAAATAACTAAATAAATAAGTACCTAGCTACGCGCGAAAATCTACACGCTATAGTAAAGCTCGAACTCTACTGGGTGCGGAGCCATGTTGACACGTTGAATGTCTTGCTTTTTCAGCTCGATATACGAATCAATAAAGTCCTTGGAGAATACCCCACCAGCGGTTAGATAATCATGATCAGCTTCCAGCGCGGCCAAAGCCTCTTCCAAACTTGAACACACGGTTGGAATCTCTGCGGCTTCTTCTGGCTCAAGATCATACAAGTCTTTAGTCGCAGGCTCGCCCGGATGGATTTTGTTTTGGATACCGTCGATACCCGCCATCAACAAGGCCGCAAAACACAAATAGGGGTTAGCTGTTGGATCGGGGAAACGGGTTTCGATACGCTTGGCTTTTTCACCAATAACGTAAGGAATACGGATAGACGCAGAACGGTTACGTGCTGAGTAAGCCAACATAACGGGTGCTTCGAAACCTGGAACCAAACGCTTATAGGAGTTGGTTGATGCATTACAGAATGCATTCAACGATTTAGCATGCTTAATAATGCCGCCGATGTAGAACAGAGCGGTTTCAGATAAGTCGGCGTAAACATTGCCCGCAAATTGGTTTTTACCGTTCTTTGAAAAAGACTGATGAACGTGCATTCCTGAACCATTGTCGCCAATCAAGGGCTTGGGCATAAAGGTCGCTGTTTTGCCGTATTGATGTGCAACGTTGTGGATGCAGTACTTTAGAATTTGCACTTCGTCCGCTTTTTTAACCAAAGTATTAGCGCCAACACCAATTTCACATTGACCAGCATTTGCTACTTCGTGGTGATGAATCTCAATAACCAAGCCCATAGCTTCCATGGCGTTGCACATGGCGCCACGGATATCGTGCAATGAATCTATTGGCGCAACGGGAAAGTAGCCGCCTTTCACGCGTGGTGCATGGCCAGTCTTGCCTTCAACATCATCACCTGACTGCCAAGCAGCCTCTTCAGATTTAATTTTGTAGAAAGCGCCGCCCATGCCACTTGAATAGTGAACGCTATCGAAAATGAAGAATTCTGGTTCTGGACCAAACAACGCTTTATCGCCCAAACCAGTTGATTTCAAATACTCTTCAGCGCGCAAGCCGATAGAACGTGGGTCGCGGTCATAACCTTGCATAGTTGCAGGCTCAACAATATTGCAGCGTACATTAATAGTAGCTTCGTCGTAAAAAGGATCTAGCACAGCGGTAGAATCATCAGGCATCAAAATCATGTCTGAATCGTTAATACCTTTCCAGCCAGCAATAGATGAGCCGTCGAACATTTTGCCGTCAACGAAAAATTTGTCATCCACCACATTTGATGGAAAAGTAGCATGCTGCTCTTTGCCTTTGGTGTCAGTAAAACGCAGGTCAATCCAGCGAGCTTCGTGTTCTTTAATAAGGTCTAAAGTCTTAGACATTGAATGCCTCCAAGTAGTTATGGCTATAAGTTACATACAGGTTACAGATTAAAAAGTGCGGCTAAATCAGGTAGCGAACTAGCAACAATCAAATTTTCCGGTGGTCATCTACGACTTGCGATCCGGTATTCAGGAATGAGGCGAGAGTAGGTTTTCAGAAAGTGGCAAAATATATGCCATCCACCAAAAATAGCAACAAATGTTTAAATATAAGGTGAAAGAAGAAACAAAAAAACATCAAATTGCACCAAAAAAACAACCCAGTGAAATTTTTTAGTTCATATTTGGTGCAACACGTCTTTGGTAAAAAATATCAATAGTCAAAACTTATGATCTATAGCTTGCCACTCTCAGACCATACTGTAAAACTCCGCAGGCTTCTTAAACCTCATAACAAAAACGAAGGGTTTCTCTTTTTAGAGCTCCTTTCTTAGGAGAACTTCTTTCTTAAGAGAGCTCCTTTCTTAAGAGGGCCTCTTTCTTAAGAGGATTCCTGCCTTAAAAGAATTCCTTTCTCAAAAGAGTCAGTAACACGATGAATACAACAGAAATTTTTTTGATCGCCATGGGTATTATATTCACTGTTCCTTATTTGATCTGGCGCCTCGGTAGAACCGATTACTGGGCACCTTTGGTTGTAGTACAAATCATTATGGGCATAGTCCTAGGCCCGGGTGTTCTGGGGGCCGTATTCCCCGATTACTACAAGTTTGTTTTTAGCCAGCCCGTTATCCAGTCATTGAACGGTATTGCTTGGTGGGCGGTCATGATTTTCGTGATGATTGCCGGCATTGAGTTGGATCTGAAAAAAACCTGGGAATACAAGCGCGAGAGCGGTATCACGGCTGGCCTTGCACTGGGAATGCCACTGCTGTTCGGTTGCGGTGCCGCCATTTTTTTACTGGGTTTTAGCGATGGATGGATGGGCCCCAAAGCATTTACATGGCAATTCATTTTAGGTGTTGGCATGTCCTGCGCGGTTACCGCCTTGCCTATTCTTATCTTACTTATGGAAAAACTTAACATTCTCCGCCAACCCATAGGGCAGCGCATTCTTCGCTATGCCAGCCTAGACGATATAGCTATTTGGGGGGTTTTAGCATTAATTTTATTAGACTGGGAGCGTGTTGGTCGCCAAGGAATGTTTCTACTCGGATTTGCAATCGCCAGCTACTTGTTCCGTAAAATGATGGTTGCTTTGCAAGAGCGTGACCGTTGGTACGTTTCATTTATTTGGCTGGCGATCTGCGGTTATTTTGCGGATTGGTCCGGCCTCCACTTCATGGTGGGTGCATTTCTCGCCGGAGCAGTGATGGATGCAGACTGGTTCAATCAAGACGATATGGATAAGTTGCGTCACTTTGTCTTAATGATTGTTATGCCCGTTTTCTTCTTAAGCACTGGGCTGCGCACAAATTGGGAAGTGGGCGGATCAACCGTATTTATCGCCGCAGCCGTCTTATTGGTCGCGTCAGTTACCGGCAAGCTTGCGGGTATTCATGCGGCAGGCAAAATCTTGAAATGGGAAAAGGGCGAGGCGTCAATTGTGGGTTGGTTACTGCAAACCAAGGCGCTCATCATGATAATTTTCGCCAACGTGCTCTTGGACAAACAAATCATCACCAGCGAAACCTTTACGGCGCTATTGATCATGGCGGTTGCCAGCACCATGCTTACGGTACCGGTAGTCGCGCCTAAACTGCAAAAAATGAAAGAGATTATCTTTCGCTCTAAATAGAATGTCTTTCGCAAATATCTTGAGACCCTTAAGGCCCGCTTTTTAGCGGGCCTGTCCTCAATCTCTGACGACGCTCAGCCCACCACATCCCCTCCCTTTAACTCATCGCATTAGGCTATAATCGGCGCCTTTTTATCCAGCGCAATTAGAGCCTGCCATGCATTTCATTGTCAAAGTCTTCCCAGAAATCATCATCAAAAGCGTGCCAGTGCGTAAACGTTTTA
This sequence comes from Gammaproteobacteria bacterium, assembly GCA_043777855.1. GTDB lineage: Bacteria > Pseudomonadota > Gammaproteobacteria > Pseudomonadales > Cellvibrionaceae > Cellvibrio. The sequence continues at coordinate 5,316 of JAYWHF010000551.1, forward strand.
TCTACCAATTGCGCGATAACTTACGCAATTTGTTAAGGCCCGTTGATCGTGCTGTTAAGGTACAAAGCGACTGGGAGAAAATTGAAGTCGTTGCGCCAGACGCCGATGAATCAGTCGTTGCACAAACGGCAGAGGTACTTGCACACACGCCCGGCATTGCTAACTTTGCGCTCATTGCAGAATACCCGATGGGCGATTTGGACTATATCTTCCAAAAAGTTTTGCCACACTGGCGCGACCAGCTCAGTGGAAAAACATTTTGTGTAAGGGTCAAGCGCCACGGCAACCACCCATTCAGTTCAACCGATGTAGAGCGGTTTGTTGGCGGAGAGCTACTCGACAAGACCAACGCCAAATGCGTGGATTTGCACAACCCGGACATCACTGTGCAACTGGAAATAAAATGGGAGCGCCTGTTTGTCATCACCCAAAAAACTCAGGGTTTAGGAGGCTACCCGCTCGGCGCACAGGATAGTGTTCTTTCATTAATATCCGGAGGATTTGACTCAACGGTATCAACTTACTTATGCATTAAACGCGGCCTGAGAGCGCATTATTGTTTCTTTAACTTAGGGGGTCGAGCACACGAGCTCGGCGTCAAAGAAGTGGCTTATTTTTTATGGAATAAATATGGCGCTTCACACAAAGTTAAATTTGTTACTGTGCCTTTTGAGGCGGTACTCGCCGAAATTCTCGACAAAATCGAGAATCCGTACATGGGCGTGGTGCTCAAGCGCATGATGCTGCGCGCGGCCGAAAAAGTTGCCGAATCCCTCGATATCACCGCATTAGTAACCGGGGAAAGTGTTGCACAGGTGGCCAGCCAAACACTCGTCAATCTGAATGTCATTGATCGCGCAATTGATATGCTGGTACTGCGCCCTCTGGCCACTATGGATAAGGGCGAGATTATCGATCTTGCGCGAAAAATTGGCACTGAAACTTTTGCGGCGCACATGCCTGAGTACTGTGGTGTGATTTCCGTAAGCCCAACCACCCGTGCAAAGCTTGCAAAAGTGATTGAAGAGGAGGCCAAGTTCGATAATCTATTGTTAGAAAATGCGCTTGCCCATCGCAAACATCAGACCATCGATACCGTGATGAATGACCTCGATGATGACCTTACCGTTATTGCAGTCAGCTGCGTTCAGGCAGGCCAAACCGTGATTGATATTCGCCACCCAGACGAGGCAATTGCGCAGCCGCTGCGCATGGAAGGGGTAACCATCCTGCAACTCCCTTTTTACGCGCTTAGCAAACAATTTAACGTCTTAGACCCTCAACAACAGTACTTTCTCTACTGCCAAAAAGGCGTGATGAGCCAATTACACGCGGCGAATTTGAAAGACGAAGGCCACAGTAACGTGGGCGTCTACCGGCCAGAACCAGAGAGCGCCTGTGGGGTTAGATAACGACAGTGACTCAGACAATATGCATCTAGAGACTTGCCCGCCCAAGGGTATGTCACCGACAGGTATGTCAACGTCACCGGCGGGTATGTCACCGACGGGCATGTCAATAACGACGAACCCTTCAGAGGCTACGCCAATAATCTTGGCACTTTGCCTGCCTCTGCCCTTGCGCCGCCGCTTTGATTATTTGCCGCCAGAGGGGATGAGCGATGCCCGAAACCTCAAACCGGGGATATTGATTCGCGTTCCCTTCGGTCATCAGGCGCTAATCGGGCTATTGCTCGAAGTAAAAATTTCCACCGAT
>JAYWHF010000552.1:0-2537 GCA_043777855.1 Gammaproteobacteria bacterium
ACACTTACTCCGTTTGCAGTGGCCTTAAGCCAGATTTGTTGCCGCAATAGATCTGTACGCGGTCGAAAGGTTAACTTTCCTTTCCAGGTTTTTTCAGGCGTGATTCCTTGCTTTTGGCAAATTTCAAAATAGTCATCCACCGTCGCATGAAATGATTGCTCTAACTCGTCGGCACTTGTCCCCGCGAACGATAAAAAAGTTCGAGCGCCAATAATTTCACCGTAAAAAATTCTGTCTTCCGCATCAAATGAAACTCTACCAACCATTCCTTTATATTCCATAACGTTACTCATTTTTAACTCCTATTAAGGTTTACAAGTACAGCCCACATGTGCGGGAGTTAACCCCACCACAGTTAATGCTTTACGCAATGCCACTATTGCGGCTTTATCCATATTGGGTCTGGGGTGCGGTCGATGCGTACTCCAAACCACGCCACCAGAAAACACCACAATTGCCCCGCTTTTGGTTGGCTGAGGGGATGCTCCCAGCGCCGTAAGCAACCCTAAGACAAGTTGGTAAGTCAGGTTTTGTGATGGCGGTTGTTTGAACACTTCGCACAGCACCGCACATTGCTTGGCATTGATCATCTTGGCTCCTTGAATGGTGTCATATAACGACACCATTGTCAACTGTAACAGAGTGCGCAGTTGTATCTGACAACGCCATGCTACGGTCTGGGTTCGCGGGTTTGACACATGGGGAACCCACTTTTTCAGCCCCGATCCACCGAGTTTGAGGGCAAAAAATGCAGACGAATCAATGACTTGGCGAACGGGGTAGAAAATTGCCCCGCCAGCCGCACCAGATGCCGTGACTTGTTGAATTTAGATCGCTTTTTCGCTATCGCTGGGAAGCGGGTATCCCGAATAGGTGTCCCGAGTGATCAAAGTTCCACGACTCAAAGTTAACCGCTATGGTGTTTTTTGCGTTCGCGTCTACTGGCGCGACGAAGCCAACTGGCTGTCATCGCTAGCAGAGGCTTTGCCGCGCATCGTGGTCGTTGAATTGGGGGCTGGCACGGCGATACCGTCAGTGCGACATTTCAGCCACCGCATCAGCCAAAAATACGGGGTACGGATCATTTGCACCAATCCGCGAGAGAGCCAGGTGCCAAGCGCCAGAGACGTTGGTATTTCAATGGGCTCGCTGGAAACCCTCAAGGCTATTGATATGGCGATTCCAGAACCACACTCCATTGGTAAATGAGGACCCATTCCACAATCGACACCAAGGGCACTGGCGCAGAGCAAGTGGCCCATATCCGGGCCGAAGCCGAGCGCCGCAAGAAGCTGTTTCCGTTTAACTGGCATAAAGCTCCGCTTGGTGCCGGTCACCGCTTCGCGCCCTTCGGGTAAAGGCAACAGGCGTTATGCAAAGTGGCCTTCGCTGGAGTCGGTCGCACAGCCGTCGACGCTTCCCGGTCGTTGGCACGCCCTACGCGCCGCCGTCCGCGCGCCTAATGGGTGGCTTTGCTATAAGTTTTGTAGCTGTTCCCGCAAGGAATACCAGGGCTACAGGCCGAAATGGCCTGTAAGCCAGCGTGACCGCTAGCTTGCTTATGGTTGTGATACCCCATTAAAATTGGTTCAAACCGGTTGCGAAGAGTAAACTTTGCGCCATGTCAGCAAGCCCAGAGGTTTCACATATGAACGCAGTCCTTTCCCCGTTGGTCTCGGAATTTGAGACAGAAGAGCAAGCGACCCGCTATGCGGCATGGGTCAAGGAGAAGGTGAAGGCGAGTCTGGACGATCCGCGCCCCGGCATTCCCCATGATCAATTAATGGCCGAAATGGAGGCAATCATTGTTGAAGCCGAAAGCCGCCACAGCGCCCAGAAATGACATTGCCAGTTATTTGGCGTCTTAGTGCGCGCAGCGACTTGGCGGCGATCATCCGCTACGTGGCCAACGTCAATCCACTTGCAGCACGCCGCCTGCGTCAGGTTTTGATGGAGTAGGTATTGCCGGTGTCTGAGCATCCTTACCTTTACCGGCAGAGCCAAACCATACCCGCCATGCGTGAAATTGTGGCGCACCCGAACTACATCGTCTATTACAGGGTTACCGCGATCTGCATTGAGGTGGTGAATGTCATTCACACCCGGCGTGAGTTCCCGGATCAAGAATGATGCAAAAGTACGACACCTTGGAATTTGTTGGTACTTTTGCTGGCATCTGGTAAATCATGGAACTTGATAACAAGCATTCATGCGGGTTTCAGCCAGATTTTTGATCCCCGCCAGCGCACCGTTCGAACATTTTATTGTGCGGGTCGCATCAAACACCAATGGTGGTGTTTGGGCCTGCCGATTGTTCAGGATATGGGCTGCCGTCAAACTGTCCTAAATTACTTGACCGCTTTACAAACTGTGCTGATTTTCCAAATTCAAACGAATATGAGCAAACCAAAGATTGAACTCTAGGGATGTTCTGAATAACTGCCTACGCAACGTGATAGCAAGTTTCTGAGTTCACATGACGGAATTTCACGTTTGAGCGTTCTCGTTTGCACCGTTTTGCCTGCCCTTTGGGGCTG
>JAYWHF010000553.1:0-2531 GCA_043777855.1 Gammaproteobacteria bacterium
CAAGTTCGGCAAACCCCACAGGAATGCCCACACCAATGCGACCAACAGCGCGCCCATCGCCCATAGCCCGTATGCATTCACAAAATAGGCTAATTGACGCACCATGTTGTTGTACGTTGAGAGCCAAACTTCTTCAGGTGCTGCTTTTTCAAAGGCGGGGATGACTTGCGTTGCAAATATGTATGCAAAGGCGAAAGCAACGCCAACAATGAATGTGGGTGTTAGCAGGGCTTTGCGCATGACGGTAGCCATTGCCTGCTGCTGCTCAATATTTTTTGCCAGATCGTTCAGAGCTTTGGGTATGTCTTTGGCTTTTTGTAGGGCACTCAACGCCAATGCGTCGGCTCTAGGCATGAGCGCATTTAGCAATTCACCCAAACTCAGATCGCTGTTTTGCTGAATTTCACTGGCATAGGCAAAGCCTTTGGCTCTGTCTGGATTCGCTGTCTTTGGATCGCGTGCAATTTGCATTTCGCCTTCCAAATAGGATGGCAGCGCCTCGTTGGACTTGATAGCGGTTGCGGTGTCTCTGTAAAAAACTGGTCGAGTCTTCCAAAAGCCACGCAGCAATTTATAGCGCAGGAATGCTGCCCATTGTTCGTTAAACCAGTACATCACGCTAAGACCTCCAACATGTCCAATACCCCGTGCTTTTCAATATTTCTAGGGTCAATGACCCCAATGAGCGATTTGTGGATGGCGTGTTCGATAACCAATTTGCCATTCATAGCGGGACTGTCCACGCGCTTGTCTGAATAGGTTTGACGCCAATTTTTCATGGCTTCTCTGTCTTTGCCTTGCGCGGCCAGATCTAACCACTGGTCATCAGGCAACATCATTTCCGCCAACATGGTGAGTCCCTTGGTGCCGCGTCCGCCGCAAAGGTGACAGCCAATTGGATTTTTAAACCTGAGCTTTTGGGCATCAATGTCGTACTTTTTGCGCAGGCTGTTGGCCAGAGTTCCTAAGTAATCAGATTCAACATAGTTTTGATGGTCTTTTTCGTAGGTCGCGGCATCCGTAAAATCAATAGCACACTTGCAGAGCTTGGGCGCAAGCGCTTGATACCCCATAAAACCGAGCATTTTGCCGCCTGTAATGGTTTGACGTGTTAAGCCTAGAGTAGGGTCGCTGAAGCGAGCCACAGCACCAATCATGCCGTCTGAGTGCATGGTTGCCATTGCCACATGCCCCGATGTCGCAACATAATTGCCACCTTGAGCCGTGATCCGATCTCTCATTTCACCGATGGAAATGACAGAAGGGTCCATGCGCATAAGAGAAGACACGACTTCGGCATAAGGATCATTCGAGCCTTTCGTATCCATGAGGTCGCGTTGAATGGGCACTTGGTGAACACCCTTCATGTAGTATTCAACTGGATCTGCAATTTCATAAAATGCCACGCGCCCGTTTCGAGGGTGCGTTTCAATCAGGGTTTTGAGCGCTGTTGTTTTTGCACTGCCAGTCTCACCCATGAACACAATCAGACCAGAGCCGATTCGCTGGACTTTGGCCAGCATGTCAATTTGATCCATTGAATAGCCCATATCAATGAATGACATGGGTGCGCGGTTTAAGGAGGTGTGCAAAATGCGACATACCACCTTTGGCCCGAAAACACCACGCTGCGAACCAAAACGCAAGCGAATGTTTGGAATCCGAAGTTTTGAATCAATGATGCAAGCGCGTGATTCGTTCTCAGAAAAAACAGATTTACTATTGCTTCCTTCTTCAGCCATGCCGTAGCCAGCAATCTGTGCGGCTCGAATATCTTTGTCGGTGTATTTGCCAACGAGCTCGAATTCGCCGTCGACCTTAATAAAAACTTCACCGCGACCCCCGCCGCCGGCTTCAAAGCCGATATGAATGTCAGTTGCATTTTCTGCAACAGCTCGTTCCGCCCACTCTTTGAACAACGCTGCGCCGCCCGATTGCCCATGCAAACTACCGCCCTTGTTCCTGGCACGATTAGCCTCAGCTGCTTCCCTTGCCTCTCTGATAACCGCTCCAATGGCCAAGACTGGATCGATTGCTACATTCAAGTTGTGGGATATTGCAGTGGCACGTAATGTGGCTAGCCGCCCCTTCACTTCATTAGAGAAGCTTGGGTCGTAAACAATGACAGCATCACGCGCACCTGTACGTACCATCAAGAGCGCATCTTGCAAGTTTGTGGGAACGATGTAGCCAGTTGCTACGCTTGAAGCAGCTGTTAGGACTTCTTCGCAGCGAGGAAAATCGGCAATTTGCGTGACCACCTCACGACGTGTTGAAATGAGCTGCAGCCCAGCTTGCGCAGCTGGAGCTGGTGCCGTTGAAACTTCAGACTCGGCAGTAAACTCATGTTTAATAGGTGCGGCAGCAACAGCCGCAGCTGTTTGTTTTTTCCCGCCGAATCCGAAAATGTTCATGCGGGAATTTCCAAGCTTTCGCCTGCCTTCATAGTTTGGCGCAATGAAGTTGCGGGTGCCTGAACTTGTTTTTTTGATTTCCGCTTGCTTGCTTTGGCCGTGGCAGCGTTGCCAGAA
>JAYWHF010000554.1:0-2527 GCA_043777855.1 Gammaproteobacteria bacterium
TTACCGCAACCAATATCAAACCGCGCGATGGGTTTAGTTTGGTGAGTCATTACCGCTGCAAGAAACGCACGAGCAACATCTTCTATGTACACAAAATCACGCGTCATTTTTCCATCTTCGTAAACTGGTATGGATTGTTTAGAAGCAGCTAGGCGGGCGAACAGTACAAGAATGCCTGTGTAAGAATTTTTGAGTGATTGTCCAGGACCGTACACATTCTGCAACCGTAGTATTGTTAAGGGCACTGCATAAGACTGTGCCCAAGCGCTGAGAATATGTTCTTGAGCAAGTTTCGTGGCGCCATAAACACTAGTAGGATGGTTCAGAGTCGTTGATGCTTTGGCAGGTAATGCGGTTTTTGTTCCCTCGAAATCCCATGTGCCTGTTGCTAATTGACTGTCTGTTCGTTGTCCTGGGTAGCAGGTTATTCCATCATTTCTTAGCCAAGCACCTTCTCCATAAACTGCGCGGCTACTACTCAAAATGATTTGCTCAGGCTTGATTTTGTGACGCGAAAGTGCGTCTATCATTTGAGTTGTGCCAACAACATTCACCTCGCCATGTCGAGATGCTTCATGCAGTGATTGGCCAGTTCCAGTTTCTGCCGCTAAATGGAATATCAAATCTGGTTTAACCATTGCTAAGCATTTATCCCAATCACTTTCATTAGTAACGTTACCGATAAATAGTTCTGAGCTTTTATGAAGTGAAACTGGTCGCGAGTGTGAATCGTGGACTTGCGGGTGCAAGGAGTCAAAAGCAACGAAGCGTGCACTTGAAGGGGAAAAAATTTGCGACAGTGCACTCCCAATAAAGCCCGCACCGCCAGTTACTAGAATATTTTTGTTGTTTAGATTCATGTTTAATCTTCAATTCGAATTGAGTTGATGACGAAGTTATCGATCGGAATACCTACTAATCCAGTAGTGCGTTTTGATGATGTTGAATAAAAAGTGATTGCATCTGGAAACCAAGCTAAAACCTCATGCTCATCTTGTGTTCCATCGGATATAGCAAGCGTAATTGAGTATTGTCCCTTAACAAGAATTGGCATTTGAAAGATGAATTTTCCTTCCACGCGGGTGTTGCTTGGCAGTGATGTAGCTTCTTGCGGAGCTGATTTCCAGCCAAGGTTATTTTCTCCAAACAACGCCTGCCCCATCTTGTCTCGCACTACAAATCCAACAATTAAACTTCGAACTGAGACTATGCTGCTGAAGCAAAAGTGAATACTAGTTTGCTCCCCGCCTGAAAAATAGATCGCTGATGAATCATTAACTAACAAGCTACAAGCGAACAAATCAATTCGGTCTTTGTTAATTTGTCCTTCTAGGAAAGTGGATCTGATTTCTGGTTCATTCGAGTAACTTGTTGAGATTATTTGCTTTGAACTGAATAGATCTTTCCGAATGTCGGCCTCGTAAGCATCGCAAACATCTTTGACATTTCCTATTGAAACAAGTTGCCCAGATTGAAGCCAGAGCGCTCTACTGCAAAGTGATCTTGTTATAGACGTGTCATGAGTAACAAAAAGAACTACTCCAGTTTGTTGAAAAGTTCTAAGAAAAGTGAGGCATTTCGACGCAAAGGCAGCATCTCCGACCGCTAGGGCTTCGTCAATGATTAGCACCTTAGCATCAACATGCGCAATGACTGCGAAACCGAGCCTTACATACATGCCAGAAGAGTAAGTCTTGACTGGTTGATCTAGATGAATGCCGATATCAGCAAATTGAATGATTTGATCAAATTTCGCATTAATTTCTTGATCATTCAAGCCGAGTATGCGAGCATTTAAATATATATTCTCGCGTCCAGTATATTCACCATTAAATCCAGCGCCCAATTCAAGCAAGGCTGCTACACGCCCATTTACTTCTATTTCTCCACAAGTCGGTGTGAGTGTGCCGCAAAGAAGTTGCAAGAGCGTAGATTTTCCAGCGCCATTTCTGCCGACTATGCCTACAGTTTCGCCAGCGTTTACAACGAAGTTAACATCGCTTATGGCAGTGAAAGGTCTGTAGTATTGCTTTGGCTTAAAACCTAGCATTCGCTGGAACCATGGCATCAAATATTGCTTGAGTCGATCCGACGGTGAGGCGTAAATTGAAAAATTTTTACTTAAATTTCGAACGCTAATAATGGGTTCAGAGGACATCTGCAAACCCTTTGCGTGTTTTTTGGAACCAAGCAAAGCCCAAACACATCACCCCAGCGCTGGCCAGCCAATAAAGAGCAAGATGCCACATGGTTGGCAGCTTTCCCCATATCAGCACATTGCGCGCTTGCTCAATCACAAAGCTCAACGGATTGAGGTGCATGAGTTGCTGAAACAAGGGAGGTAGGGAGCTGATGGGATAGAAAATAGGCGACAGAAATAAAAGCAAAGTGACTAGTAATCCGACGATATGCACCAAATCGCGAATAAATACGCCCAACGAAGAAAGCAGCCAAGAAACACCGAGTATCAAGAAGGTAAGGGGAAAAATAATCAGAGGCAAGGCTAGGGCTGTGATAGGCGGTAGGC
>JAYWHF010000555.1:0-2527 GCA_043777855.1 Gammaproteobacteria bacterium
ATTCTACATGTTGATAGGGTGCTTTTAATGAGTTAATCAAAAATAATTCATCATGAGCCCTTTAGTACATCAAATTGCGTGCATATTTTTTGCGATAGTCTTGCGGTGTAACACCGGTTAGCTTTTTAAATGTGTCGCGAAAAGTTTTGGTGTCGCTGTATCCAACATCATAAATCACTGATTGAATACTTTTATTATTTTGTTCAAATGCCTTTTTAGCAGCTTCAATTTTTACGCGTTGAATATAGTCCATCGGAGTCAGTTGCACGGCCTGCTTAAAACGCCGAATAAAGTTGCGCTTGCTCATATTAATGTGGTTGGCGACACCTTCTAAACTGATTGCTTCTGCAAATTTATTTTCAATATAAGTTTGAGCTGAAAGAATCAGCGTGTCGCCATGTTGAGTTAAGCCGTTGAAGCTAGCAAAATGACTTTGATTAACGTGATCGCGTTGAATAGAAAAATTCTTGGCGATTTGAATGCCAACCTCATGGCCGCAGAATTTTTCGACCAAATATAACACCAGATTGAGCGACGAAAATGCCCCGCCTCCAGTATAGATTTCATTTTTATCCGTCACCACGGCGTCAGGTTGTAAATGGATGGCAGGATAACGAGCGCGCATATCGTTCATTACCGAAAGGTGAGACGTACAGGGCATTCCGTTCAACAAGCCAGCTTCTGCCAAAAAATAACTGCCTTTACATAAGCTAGCGATTTCCGTTCCTGACTGATAATGCAGTTTTAACCACTCGATAACATCTCGGTTTTTTTGTAAAACTTCATCCCAGTTTCCAGCAAAGGCGGGAACTACAATTAAAAATTGACCATGCCCAGCGGACTTAGGAGAAAAGTCTGCGAGGCCCTGCGCGCAATCAAACATGGCTCCGGCACCAATCTTAACTCTATTGGCCTTGTTCGCAATCAAGCTCACATCAAAGGCTCGCCCCTCTTGTTGAGCAATGAGTAGTTGGTTGGTACGAGTGAATATATCGATCGGCGCTGCCACGGAAGAAAGCACGGCATTTTCATAAATCAGTATGACGATTTTTCGTCTCACACTTATGTCCTCTATCAGCAATCGAAAACTGAGTATAAAGGAAAGGTGGCACAAAACCACCCTGAAGATAGCATTTAACCACTACGCAACACTTAACAAATTATTTGATACTGTACGAACTTAACCCATGGCGTAAACCCTTGATGTGAACCTAACTGAATTAAAACTAAAGAGGAACGAGATATGCAACCGATCGTCAGTGAACAAGAATGGCAAGCTGCACATGAGGCATTTCTTGAAAAAGAAAAAGCCTTTACCCGTGAACGCGATGCACTCAACGCGGAGCGTCGTCGACTTCCGTTTATGGAAATTACCAAAGATTACCGATTTCAAGGCCCCAAGGGCGAAGTGTCCTTACTAGATTTATTTGAAGGGCGTAAACAACTACTCGTCTACCATTTCATGTACGCCGAATCACCTTGCACTGGCTGCTCCATGATGGTCGATAATATGGGCCTCACCGCACATTTGCACGCGCGCGACACTTCTCGCGTTTTGGTTTCACTAGCGGCCTACACAAAATTAGCGGCCTTTAAACTGCGCATGGGTTGGAATCACGCTTGGTATTCTTCTGAAGGTAGTGACTTTAACAAGGACTTCAAAGCGACTCGCGAAAAAGGTGAAGTGTTTGGCCTCAGTGCATTTATTCGCGAAGGGGATCAAATTTTTCGCTGCTACTTCACCTCCTTGCGCGGCGCAGAATATTTAGGCAGTAATTTTAGCTATTTGGATCTCACGCCTATGGGGCGTCAAGAACTTTGGGAAGACAGTCCAGAGTGGGTTCCACAAACTCCACCTTATCAATGGTGGAAAAAGCACGACGAATATTGAGGATTTGAATCATGTGCCCAATGTGTACAGCGACTATTACCGCATGGTTATTGGCAGGAAGCACAGGCGGCGCAGTAGCGCTTACAACAGCGCTACTGTATCGCAAGTGTCAGACAAAAAAATTAAATTGCAAAGCCGGTGAAGCTGAAACAGTGCTAGGTTCTAGAAAATCAAAAAATACTACAGGCAGATAGCTCAGGCTATTGCATGCAGGGTAACCCCAGATATTTGTTGACAGCAGTAAAGCACTCACTTATATTAAACCAATTGGTTAAATACTAGGTGCATTACTTCCATGATTAGACAAGCGACTTTAGACCCACTCAGCACAACCTTTGCCGCCTTGGCCGACCCAACACGGCGAGCCATGCTGGCTCGATTGGCATTGGGTGAGGCGTCCATCAACGAACTAGCCGCACCTTTTGAGATGAGTTTGCCGGCTGTTTCTAAACACATAAAGGTGCTGCACAACGCAGGACTTATTACCAAGAGCCGCGATGCTCAGTGGCGCCCCTGCCGAATTGAAGGCGAGCATCTCAAAGAGGCAATGGATTGGATTGGCCAATACAAACAGATTTGGGAAGACCGATTAGATCGTCTAGACACCTATTTACTGACCCTGCAGCAAACATCTAC